>JAFGRR010000291.1 GCA_016935035.1 Phycisphaerae bacterium
ATCGGTTTATGATAGTGGGAGCCTGACCGCCGACAACCCGGAATCCGACGAATCCACCCGCCAACTTGCTCGAACCCGCCCGGGGTCGGTATTATCTGGTCGTCGCTGGGATGCCAGCGGTCTCCATGTGCCCGCGTGATCTCGTTAACTCAGGCTCCGACAAGAACTTACATCCAGAGAACCTGCCGTGCGATACTTGGTCTCCCTCACACTGACGCTGATCGCCGCCGCCCCCATCGCTAACGCGTGGGACGCCAACTGCCACCGCATGATCACGTACCTAGCCTTGGAACGACTCCCGAACGACGCTCCCACTTGGTTGTGCAGCCCGGCCGTGCATCACCGTATCGCGTTCCAGTCGAACCAGCCCGACCGCTGGCGTTCGTGGCCCGCTCTGCCGCTGACGCACATCAACGACCCCGACCATTACCTCGACGTGGAGCAACTCGACCAGTTCGGCCTGTCGCTGGAGACGATGCCCAAGCTTCGGCGCGAGTATCTGAAGGCCCTCGTGATCGCCAAGCATGAGCATCCCGAGAAGGTCGATCCGTACGACGCCGAGATTGATCCCGCTCGCCGAAATGAATGGCCCGGCTTTCTGGTTCACTCGATGTCCGAGCAATACGCCCTGCTTCAGGCGGCGTTCAACCAGGTGCGCATTCTCGAGGCGATCAACGACCCGGCCCGGCGGCAGCAGCTTGCCCAGGCCCAGCAGATCGCGGTCTATCACATGGGCATGCTCTCGCACTTCGTTGGCGACGCCTCACAGCCGCTGCACACGACCATCCACTACAACGGCTGGGTCGGCGATAATCCCGAGGGCTACACGACCGACAAAACCTTCCACGGCTACATAGATCACGGCGTGATCGAGCACCACGACATTCGCTACGAATTGCTTCGGCACCTCAGAAGCGCCGGTCACAAGATCAACGCCGAGGACCCGTGGGATAATCTCATCACCCATGTGCGGCGTGGTAACGAGCAGGTCGAACCGCTGTATCGCCTGAAGCGCGACGGCCTGCTGGACCAGGAAGACGGCAGGAAGCTCATCTGCTCGCGCCTGGTCGACGCGGCGGACATGCTCACGTCGCTCTACTGGGCTGCATACGAGAGCAGCGCCCCGACCGAGGAACAGATCGAATCCTGGAAACGCTACAACAACTTCAAGCCCGACCGTCTACCCGCGGGCGGCAAAAACGTGCCGACAATCCGCGAGTCGGCCGAACCGTCAGCGGTCAAACCATGATCGGCGTCCGCGCGGCACGCGACGTTGGTGACCTCATGCTGGACGCCCAATCCTCCTGCGTGTAAATGAAGAGGATGACCGCTACACACGCGACAACACGGCTGCTCGCCGATCTGAATGAACCGCAACGACAGGCCGTCGCGCACCGCGACGGGCCGCTGCTGGTGCTGGCTGGGCCGGGGAGCGGCAAGACTCGCGTCATCACGCGACGGGCGGCGAACCTCGTGCAAACGGGCGTGGCACCCCGCCACATTCTCGCAATCACGTTCACCAACAAGGCGGCCGACGAGATGCGGCAACGCATCGCCGCCCTGGGAATCGACCGCGGCATGTGGGTCTATACATTCCATGCGCTGGGCGTGCGGCTGCTGCGCGAGTTCGGCCCGCTGGCACACATCGAGCCGGGCTTCAGCATCTACGACGAGGCCGATCAGAAACGCCTTGTCAAAGAAGCTATGGCGCTGTGCCAGTTCAATGATCAATTGCTCAAGCCCGAGCGGGCGCTGTCGCAGATCAGCGCCGCCAAGAACCGCCTCGAAACGCCGGAGAAATACGCCGAGCGAAGTGATTTCTTCGACCAGCGCATGATCGCGCGCATCTACGAGGCCTATGAGCAGTTGCTGCGGCAGCGCAACGCGGTCGATTTTGACGATCTGCTGATGCGTGTCGCGGTCGTGCTGCGCGACCATGCGGAGATCGTCGAGCGGCTTAACATCCGCTTTCAATACCTGCTGATCGACGAGTATCAGGACACCAACCACGCGCAGTACCTGATCGCCAAGCAACTGTCGAAGCACCATCACAACATCTGCGCGACGGGCGATCCGGACCAGAGCATCTACGGCTGGCGCGGCGCGGACATCAGCAACATCCTCGAATTCGAGCGTGACTATCCCGAAGCCACGATCGTCCGGCTCGAGGAGAACTACCGCTCGACCAAGCACATTCTGCGGGCCGCATCACAGCTCATCCGCAACAACCGCAAGCGCAAACACAAGGACCTGTGGACGCACAACGCCGAGGGCGAGCCGGTCACCGTCTGTGAGTTCGACGAGGGCCGCGACGAGGCCGAGCACATCGCCGAGACCATCGCCCAGGCGCACGAATCAGGCGAGCCATATGGCAACTTCGCGATCATGTATCGCGTGAACGCCATCTCACGCGGGCTTGAAGAGGCGTTGCGGTTTCGCGGGATGCCCTATCGCATCGCGCGCGGCGTCGAGTTCTACAATCGCCGCGAGATTCGCGACACGCTGGCGTATCTGCGTGTTCTGGCGAACCCCGCCGACGACATCGCCCTCCTGCGGATCATCAACACGCCGGCACGCGGCATCGGCAACACGACCATCGGCCGCATGCGGGAATACGCCGAGGAACACCACCTCAGCCTACTGGAGGTCGTGCGGCGTGTCGAGACAATCCCGTCGATCAAGACGGCGGCACGCAAGGTGCGGGCGTTCGCCGACCTGATGGCGGAGCTCAAGGTGGAATCCGAAGGGGCCGTGGCTGACGCCGTCGGCGCGGTGCTGAAACGCTCTGGGCTGGAGGCGGCGCTCAAGAAAGAGCGTGAGGAAGGCGGCGAGGACCGCATCGCGAACGTCGAGGAGCTGGTGTCGGCCGCTGCGCGCTACGACGAGGAGATCGAAGACCCCACGCTCGAGGACTTCCTGCAACGCGTCAGCCTGACCAGCGACCAGGACGCCATCGACGAGAACGCGGATGCGGTCCTGCTGCTGACGCTGCATGCGGCCAAGGGGCTCGAATTCCCGACCGTTTTCATTGTCGGTCTCGAACAGGGCATGCTGCCGCACGATCGGGCATTGCAGGGCGACGGCGACATCGAGGAAGAGCGGCGACTGGCGTTCGTCGGCATCACGCGTGCCGAGCGCCGACTGTACGTCAGCCACGCGGCACAGCGGTTTCTGCGCGGCGTGATGGTGCCGCGTTGTGCGTCGCAGTTCCTCGACGAATTGCCAGATGATGCCGTCACGTTCGAGCACCACGGCGGCTCTTCCAGTCATACGACGACGGGGGGGAGCTTTGTGCCCATGGACGACCAACTGCCGCCGGACGAACAGCCGCGCGGCGGTCACAAGCGACGCGAGTGGCCGCGGAAACAGTCGCGCACACGGCCGGTCGACGAGGATGAGCATTACATCGACGTCGCCGCCCAGGAGGTCGCCCGCGCGAAGAAATCGCCCTACGCCGACTGGACGCCCGGGACGTTCGTCGAGCACAAGATGTACGGCGTGGGCCAAGTAGTGTGGATTCGCCCCGGCCCGGGCCAAACCCGTGCCGCCATCCGCTTTGCCCGGCACGGCGAGAAAACGTTCATCCTGGAGCTAACGCCGATCCAGAAGCTCGAACGCGGCAAGTAACCGCGCTAGTAGCGTCGGCCCCCCGCGGCCGACGTATGACGCCAAAAACCACACCGCGAAGCGCCGAACGCCCCTCCCTTGACGCCCGGCGACACGCTTGCCGGCGTCCCATGAACCGGTCAACCCACTGGATATCATGCCGCCAACATGACAAACTACGCCGAAGCGCAACGGCGCCCACATACGTTCCCAGCGGCGCGACAGGAGATCGGTCATGAAAGAGTACTTCCCCGGCATTACGAAGATTGCGTATGAGGGTCCCGACTCGCGCAATCCCCTGGCATTCAAGCACTACAACGCCGACGAAGAGGTCGCCGGCAAGACAATGGCCGAGCATCTGCGCTTCGCGGTCTGCTATTGGCACACGTTCAAGGGGCTCGGTGGCGATCCGTTCGGGCCGGGGACGATCCTGCGTGAATACAACAACGCCGGCAGCGAGATGGAGATCGCCGAGCAGACGCTGCTGGCGGCGTTTGAGTTCTTCAGCAAGCTGGGTGTTGGTTTCTGGTGCTTCCACGATCGCGACATCGCACCGGAGGCCGACACGCTGGCCGAGACGAACAAGCGCCTCGACCACATCGTCAAGCTGGCCAAGGACTTTCAGGATTCGCATGGCATGAAGTTGCTGTGGGGCACAACCAACGCGTTCTCGCATCGGCGCTTCATGGCCGGGGCCGCGACGAACCCGTCACCGGCGGTCTTCGCTTACGCCGCCAGCCAGGTCAAAAAGGCCATGGAAATCACGCACGAACTCGGCGGCGGCGGGTACGTTTTCTGGGGCGGGCGCGAGGGCTATGACACCCTGCTCAACACCGACCTGAAGCGTGAACTTGACCACCTCGGCCGCTTCATGAACATGGCGGTCGAGTACAAGAAGGAGATCGGCTTCGGCGGGCAGCTCTACATCGAGCCGAAGCCCAGGGAGCCGACCAAGCACCAGTACGATTTCGACGCCGGCAATTGCCACGCATTCTTGCAGAAGCACGGCCTGGCCGGCGATTTCAAGCTCAACATCGAGGCCAATCACGCGACGCTGGCCGGGCACACGTTTCTGCACGAGCTCGAATACTGCATCGCCAACGGCATTCTAGGCTCGGTCGATGCCAATCGCGGCGACCTGCTGCTCGGCTGGGATACGGACCAGTTCCCGACGGACATTCGCGAGACGACGCTCGCGATGCACGCGATCCTGCGCGGCGGCGGATTCACCACCGGTGGTCTGAACTTCGACGCGAAAGTCCGGCGGCAATCAATTGACCCGGTGGATCTCTTCCACGCGCACATCGGCGCCATGGACGCTTTCGCACGCGGGCTGAAGAACGCCGCCCGCATGATCGAGGACGGGTTCTTTGAGGCGCACGTGGCGGAGCGCTACGCCGGGTGGGATAAGGGTATCGGAGCCGAGGTCGAGGCCGGCAAGGCGGGCTTCAAGGAGCTGGAGACCTACACGCTGAAACACGGCGAGCCTGAGCTGCACAGCGGGCGACAGGAGATGCTCGAAAACGTCCTGAATCAGTATGTCTAGCGCACCGAATCAGAACCCGAGCGGAAGCGAGTGGGCATATTCGGAATAGGCGACGAAACGACGAAGATGCGTTCGATGGGTCTTTCAATTCGCCATCCGCTATTCGCCATTCTGGACTAGCGACAATATGCCCCTCGCTTCCGCTTCGGGCTCTGTTTGCGCGGTCGATCGCCAGGTGCCATGGGCAGGTTAACGACCTGCCCGTGCGTGGGTGGCAGCACGGGCAGACTCACCTACGGTGAGCCTGCCCATGGCATCCGCCACTCGACAGCCGGAAAGAAAGACGGCCGACGAGGCGTCGGCCACTACATTTCGGCAGGGGCTGTGTTTGTTACTCAGCGGGGGATTCGGTGGGTTCTTCGGGCAGCCACTCCACCCTTGGGGCATCGCCCCAGAGGCTGGCCAGGTCGTAGAACTCGCGGTGGTCGGCGTCGAAGAGGTGGATGACGACGTCCACGTAGTCGGCGAGCACCCACTTGCCCTCGCGCGGGTCGGTGGCGCGGAACGGGCGACGGTCCAGCGCACGGGCGTGGTCCTTGATATGGTCAGCGACAGCGCTCATTTGGCGGGACGACGTACCGGTGCCGATCACGAAGAAGTCCGCGATGGCGCTCAGCTCGCGCAGGTCGAGAATCTCGATGTCCTCGGCCTTGTTCTCATGCGCGATGCGGGCGGCGGCGACGGCGAACTCGCGCGCGTCCTCGCCGGATGATGGAGACACTCGTTTGGAGGCTTCGTCCGTCATGATTACCAACGTTGCCGGCGGCGCTCGCGCGGAGCGGCGCCGTGACTAGTCGTGTAGCGTCAGGCCTCCGTGCCTGACGTTTTCCGCGACGACGCTGCGTCACAGAAAGACGCCAGGCACAGAGGCCGCGCTACTTCAAAACCTTCAGACTTCACGCGCCTGGGGCCAAAGGCCGTCAGGCACGGAGGCCTGACGCTACATTGCCTGTCACCGGCCGGGGGCCGGCGCTGCACTGCCTATCCCAGGCCGAGGGCGGCGCTGATCTGCGGGGCGTAGCGCACGATCAGACCGGCGAATACCACGCTGACCATGCTCATCAGCTTGATGAGGATGTTCAGGCTGGGGCCG
>JAFGRR010000292.1 GCA_016935035.1 Phycisphaerae bacterium
CGACACGGCTTACCGATCCGTATGGCAACGAGGTCGTGCCGACGCTGGTGGACTCGCCGACGATCATGGTGGACGGCACGCCGCCGGCCATCACGTGTCCGCCGGATGTAAACCAGACGACTGACGCGGGTGTCTGCTCATGGACGGGCGATATTGGCACGGCGACGGCGGATGATGGCATGGGTTGTGGCGTTGCGTCGATCGTTGGCACACGCAGCGACGCCCTGGCGCTGACCGACCCGTATCCAAGCGTTTGTCCGGGGCCGGGGGTGACGACCGTAACCTGGGTGGCGACAGACTACGCGGGTAACACGTCGAGTTGCGTGCAGACGATTCAAATCACCGACGACGAGCCGCCGGTAATCACGTGCCCAGCGGACATCACGACCAACGCCGACGCCGGTACCTGCTCGGCGGTTCTGCCCAGCGGAATGTGCTATGGCGGCCTGACATTCACGTCGACGACGGCGCCAACTCACTTCGACGACGTGTGGGACCTGACGGCCGGCGACATGGTGCTGACGTACACCATTGACATGAGCGGGGTGACGCAAACGGCGGCGTACGAGACGCCGTATGTCGAGGTGGGCCTCCGCACAGTCGGTGACGCGGACTTCAACCCCGGGCCGTTCAATACGTACCAAGGCGGTTCCGGCGGCTGGATGACTTCGCTGGTCAGCGACCTGGCCACGAACCCGAACCTGCTGGATCTGGACGACAAACACAACCTCAATGCTTCCGGTGGGCGTGGTGAGCAGGATTATGACTGCACCGGGCCGGACACCGTCGTGGGGCCGTACGGCACTTACAACAGCCACGGCATCTGGTTCGACCGGGACGGCGTTGATCCGTGGCAGGCCACCTATCCGCTGAACATTGACGGTGCCACCTACAATACCGGCGGCATATACGATATCGAGATTCGCTATCACGCTATAACGCCCGCACTGGGCACCATGTTCGCCACGGTGAATGGTGTGCCCACGTCGTTTGATACAAGTGTCGGCGGCTTGGGTGGTCAACCGGCCGGCCTGAGCTTCCTCGGTGACATGACACAGATGCAGGTCTTTGCCGGCTCGTGGTTCACGTCCGGCGCGGGCGGTAGCGTCGTGGCATCGAATATCTGTATCGGCCAGTACGCACAGGCGACGGACAACTGTGATCCTTCGCCCACAATCACCTGGGTACGTAGTGACGGTAAGACGAGCCTGACAGATCCGTACGACGCAATCGACTCGCCGATCACAATCACGTGGACCGCGACGGATGACTGCGGCAATTACTCGCAGTGCGTGCAGACGATCACGGTCAACGCCTATAGCGACATGGTCGTCACGGTCGAGCTTTCGCCGACACTGGATGATCCTAATCCGGGCACGCCGGGCGATACGGTTGATCGTTGCATCACCTTCGAGTTCTGGAATTGCAGCCCGCTGGTCGGGCCGGTCGAGGTCGAGGCGGTCATTGCGTTCTCGGTCGATCAGGGATTGCCGCACATCGGGGCGGCATTGCTGACGGATGTGCCGTGCGGTTTGTACGAGTGCATCACCGCTCGTGACACGCTGCATACGCTGCGCAGCACGGCGGCGCTCTCGATCATCGGAGACCAATACGTCGCCGACTTCACGGGCAGCGCGATGCTCGTCGGCGGCAACCTCAACGACGATCAGTGGATTGACATTCTGGACTTCGGCGTGTTCTCAATGGAGTGGGCGCAGAATTACGGCACGGGTGATACCACGTGCGCCACGCCGTACCCGCACGCCGACGTGAGCGGCGACGGGATTGTCAACTCGGGCGACTTCACGTTCATCAACATCAACTTCCTGATGTCGCACCAGCCGAACTGCTGCGGCCAGCCGAACTTGCTGCGTGGTGCGGGTAGCGACCAGCCGCGCGTGAGCATATCCGTGGCGGAACTGGTGGAACTGGGGCAGGCGGATCTGGCGGCGGGCGATTTGAATGGAGACGGCTGGCTGGATTCAGAGGATCTGGCGGCGTTTCTGCTGGGGGCCCGTCCAAGGCCGCAACTAATGGAGGAGAGCGAGCTTGATATGGCGCCGCTCAACCGTGATGCGGTGCACCCCGTGGAGGAGACTCGGTCAAGGCCGGAGCTGCTGCGGCCCTGACGGTGTGGCGCGAACGTCACGCCCGTCTCCGATGCTTCCTGGACAGCGCGCCGAACCACCATGCGGCGCGCTGTCCGAGCGTGACTTAGTGAAACGCGGCGCGCGGCACAAAGAGAAGGAGTGCAGAGCGTCGATGGCCAGACCGAACGTACCTCATTGCGAGATCATGGGCCCCCCCGGGGCATCAGAAGACGCGTTGGCGTCGGTTGCGACCAGTACCGAGACCTGTAAATGGCGCCGTGACAAGCGGTCGCGAATGAGCACGAAGGGAGGTGTCCTTGGGAGGATTATTGCGACCGGCTAACGGCAAAGAGCGGGTGGGGCGAAGACAGTGGCGCCCGTGAATTCCTGTACGGAATCAAACATGATTCACAGTGGAGGTGGGTGTGATGACGCTCACCTCAGAAGAGCACACGTAAGGAGATAGAGGGATGAAACACGCACTGATCACATTTGCAGTCTTGCTACTGTGTAGCGGGGCAATGGGAAAGCCGGCACCAACGAGAGTGGATGCATCAGGCGTTGCGGCCCAAGGCTTGACGGGGGTGCTTAGTCTTGGCAACCCTCTGGTCGGCCGGCAGGAGAGCTCGCCGCTGGCCGCTGGGCCACTTGATGATGCCGGCGCTTCGGTGATGCTGAGCGGCGGCCAAGCACTGGCCGGTGTGCGGGGCACTGATTACTTTGTGTCCACCGCCGGCAACGACGGCAACGACGGTCTGGATCCCCTGACGCCGTGGCTCACGATCCAGCATGCGGTTCAAACCGCGCCGGACGGAAGCACGATCCACGTGGCGTCGGGAACATACGTGGAGGTCGGGCAGATCGCCATCAGCGCAAACCTGATGATCGTCGGTGATCCGGCAGGCTGGCCGATCGTGAAACCGGCGCAGGATACAGGTAGCTCGGGCGACGCACGCGGCTGGTGGCTGATCAATGCTGGCAAGGATCTGACGTTGCAGTACTTGGTCCTCGACGGCGACAGTCCCACGCGCAAGGTAGAGCAGGCCGTCCGGGCCAACGGCACAGTAACCGTTGACAACTGCGAATTGCGGAACATCAAGTACCAGACGTACCTCGGGATCGGCATTGTGCTGTTCGGCAACGGCACGGTTTCCAACTGCACATTCAGCAGCATCGAACGCATCGGCGTGATCGCCTACGGCAGCGACGTTACCGGCGCCATGATCTATGCGAACACGTACACCGGCAAGGGCCCAACCGACTGCGTCGAGTACGGTGTTGAGCTCGGCGGCGGCGCCGTCGCGACCGTGGCCAACAACAGCATCACGGGATGCACGGGCGTCGCTTCCAGCGACGGCTCGACATCCGCCGCCATACTCATCACGACCTACTACGGCGCCGGCACTGCCGGGACCGTGCTTGGTAACACCCTTACCGGCAACACGGAAGCGATCGCCGTAGGCTACGATGGGTCGGACAGCTCCGCTGTCGTCGCGCACTTCAATGATGTATCCGGTTGCACGTCAGGCGGCATCGGAAGTACCAACCCGACGGTCGACGCCGAGAAGAACTGGTGGGGGACCACCGACAGTACGACGATCGCCACGCTCGTTTGGGGCAACGTGGATTACACGCCGTTCCTGCTCACCGATCAGATTCGCATGGCATTCGGCGGCAATCGGTTGGCCGCGATGCAGAACGCGGATGGTGGCTGGGGCTGGCCGCTCGCCGGCACGAGCGCGCTAAACACCCTCGGACCGATCACCATGGGCCTTGGCAAGGCGTACCGGGCGACGAGCGACCCGGACCTCCGCGTGGCCCTTCAGAAGGCGGGGGCGCTGCTGCTCACCAAGACCAACAACTTCTCACCATCAGACGGCTACCTGGCCGCTGAATTGGATGCCATCCTCGGTGGCACGACGTATGTGGACCACGTGACGACCAACTTCTATGACAAGCTGGCCACAACCTCATATTACAAGAACGGTGGCGCCACGGCGTACAGCACGGCGACTTACGTCCAGTTGATTCGCGACAGCCGCGCTAGCCAGGGTATCGCAAACCTGGCAGCGTGGGACGTCGGAATGGGGCTCGTCGGAGCGGCATCCTGCGGCGTAACTGGTTCTGATCTCGACGCCTGGATCGCCGGTGTTGAAGATGAGATCAACGAGCTCGATGGCAATGACTACTACGACGTGATCGGTCTGGCTGGTGCCGTGTATGCTCTGGCGTTCGTTGGGGAGGAGTTCGACCCCAACAGCGGTGAACATTCTGGCGCAGCCAGTCTGGCCGATCTGGCAGGGATCCTGGCATCCTACCAGATTGCCGAGTCGGGTGGGTTTGCCTGGAATCGCGACTTTGTCATACCTTACGATTACAACGAGACGACACAGGAAACCGCGTACGCGATGCTGGCGCTCGAGGAGGTTGGCGGATACGCCAGCGAGCTAGCGGATGCCAAGGACTATCTACTGGGCGTTCAGCTCGATACCGGTGGCTGGGAGAACTACATCGGTTCCACCTCCGGCGAGAACAACGAAGTGACCGGCGAAGCCCTTTGGGGCATTTGGGCGCAGTCGCACGCTGAACTGACGCTTGAGCCGGACTCCGATTGCTATTCGATGTACGACACGGTCACCGTCGAGATCTGGATGCACGATGTGGATCCAACGATCACCGGTGGGCAGTTCTTCCTGGAGTACGACACCAGCAAGCTAGCGTTTGTGAGTGCTGACCCTGCCGACGTGTCTCCGTTTACCATGGAGGTCTTCGAGAACACTGGTACCGGGACACTCGATTACGCAACCGGCATACCTTATGGCGGGACCGGTACCTCTGGCGACGCCAAGATGGCCATACTGGAGTTCACCGCCCTGGTTCCTATCTGCACGGAAGTGGACTTGATTACGTGGCGGCCGCACAACCCGCCAACGCGGCTGAGCGATAGTCTGGGCCAGGCGGTGTATGCGGATACCGTCGCCATGGATGTGATCGACGACGTGCCGCCGACAATAACCTGTCCGGCCGACTTTGCCGTCGAGTGCGAGGGCGACGTGCCGGCGGCTTATGTGGATCTGGCAGAGTTCCTGACGGCAGGCGGAACGGCCAGCGACAACTGTGGCGTAGCGCTGGTGCTTTCGCTAACGAGCGACAGCGGTCTTAGTGGTGGGATCTGTGGTGGCACGGTGACGCGTGTGTATCGCGTGACCGACGATTGCGGCAACTACGCCGAGTGCACGCAGATCATCACAGTAGATGACACGACGAATCCCACGATTACTTGCCCGAGCGACTTCGCGGTGGAGTGTGAAGGCAACGTGCCGACGCCTTACGCTGATCTGACCGCCTTCTTGGCAGCCGGCGGCACGGCCGGCGACAACTGCGACACAGCGCTGACGCTCTCGCTCACGAGCGACAGTGGTCTTAGTGGTGGGATTTGCGGTGGCACCGTGACGCGCGTCTATCGGGTCACCGACGACTGCGGCAACTACGCCGAGTGCACGCAGGTCATCACAGTAGATGACACGACCAATCCCACAATCACGTGCCCGAGCGACTTCTCGGTGCAGTGTGAAGGCGATGTGCCGACGCCTTACGCTGATCTGGCCGCCTTCCTGGCAGCCGGCGGCACGGCCGGCGACAACTGCGACACAGCGCTGACGC
>JAFGRR010000293.1 GCA_016935035.1 Phycisphaerae bacterium
CCGAGATCGCCCGGCCGTTTCAAGACGCCCGCGCTGAGCGGATCGGTCGCGACGATCAGCAACGCCCCAGAGCCCTGCGCCAGCCGAGCCAGATCAGCGAGCGGCTCGATCTGCCCGAAGATGTTCGGCGACTGCACGACGATCGCCGCCGTCTTGTCGTTCACCAGGTCCGCCAGCGTCATGGGATTGACGCGGCCGGTGTTCTCGGCGGCGATCCTGATCTCGCCGGGCTCCTCGGCCATGTACGTGCGCAGCACGCGTTCGCAATCGGGATTCACCGCCTGGGCCAGTACGATGTCCGGCCGCCGCGTGGCGCTGCGTGCCATGAACGCGGCCTCGACTAGCGCCGTACCGACCTCGTATAGCGACGCGTTGGCGACGTCCATGCCGGTCAGCTCGCAGATCATCGTCTGGAACTCGTAGAACGTCTGGAGCGTGCCCTGCGAGGCCTCGGCCTGGTACGGCGTATACGCCGTCACAAACCCGCTCTGCGCCGCGAGCGCGTCAACCACCGTCGGGATGAAGTGGTCATACGCGCCGCAGCCGAGAAAGCAGCGTGAGCAATCCACCGTCCGGTTCGCCATCGCCAGCCGGGTCAGGTCCGCCAGCAGCTCCGGCTCGCTCAGCGGCGCCGGGACTTCGAGCAGCCCATTTACGCGGTACTCGGCGGGGATGTCGCGAAACAGGTCGTCGATGCGCTGAACACCGATCGCCTCCAGCATTTGCCGACGATCGTCTTCGTTGATTTGCGTGTAATTCATGGTTGTTTGGATCGTGGACCTCGCCGCGTCAGGGGCGGCGAAAAGGACGATTGATACCCCATATGATCGGACGCCAAGCCGGCCGCGGAGCTACTCCGCGATCATCTTCTCGTAGGCGGCGGCGTCCATCAGCTTCTCGAGCGGCGCCAGGTCGCTGCACTCCACCTTCAGCATCCAACCATCGCCGAACGGATCACTGTTCACCAGTTCGGGCGCGTCGGCCAAGCGTGCGTTGATCTCGACCACCTTGCCGGACACGGCCGCGTACAGCTCGCTGGTGGCCTTGACCGACTCAATCTCGCCGACGCTCTGGCCCAGCTCGATCATGGTGCCGACCTCGGGCATTTCGACGAAGGTGATGTCTGTGAGTTCGTCGGCGGCAAACTGCGTGATGCCGATGGTGACCGTGTTGCCATCGACCTTGAGCCATTCGTGAGTTTGCGTGAACCTGCAATCGGAGGGAACCGCCATTAACCGTGCTCCTTGCCTGGAAGGTATGGGTTGCTCCACCAGCCGGCCGCAGCCGGTCGGCGGAGCGGCCATTCTACGCCAACCCCCCACGGCCGGACAAGTGAGCCCCCCCCCGATCGGAACTCGACCTCGGGTGCGCGTCTAGCGTCCGGCAGCCCAAACAGAGCCCGAAGCGGAAGCGAGGGGCATATTCAGTTTTCAGTGTTCAGCTACCAGCGCCACGCCCTGCCCGGCTGCACATTTCCTTCGCGATTCGCCATTAGCCGCTTCCCCCCTCATCCCCCTTCGACCAGATCGACGTCAAAAACTCCTCCAGTTCATGGAAATACGTCGCCGTCTCCAGGTATGGTCCGCGCGCATGCGGTAGATTCGGATAGTCGACGATCTTCACGTCGCCGGGACAGTCCGCGACCAGTTCCGGCACGTGCGCCGACGTCGCGTACTCGTCCTTCCCGTACGTGTACACCAGCATCGGCTGCGTCACGCCGCTGATCTGATCGTCCAGCAGCAGCGTGGTGTCGAACAGCCGGATATAGCGTTCCGCGTCGTTCGCCAGCAAGTATGCAAACCGCTCGGCTTCGATCCGCAATGAAATCACGCCATCCAAAATGACGGCGTTCACATCGTCGGGTCGCAGGGCGGCGTGGCTGACGGAGGGAATCGACCCCAGCGAGACGCCCATCAGCGTGACCTGCTCGCGCCCGGTATATTCGAGCGTCCAGTCGAGCACCGCCTCAAGATCGACGTATAGCGTTGCCAGCGATGCATCGCCCGTGCTGCCGCCAAAACCCTCGTAGTCGTACATCACCACCGACCACCCGTCGTACCGCAGCATGTACGTCTCAAGCAGGAAGCAGGACATGTTCGCAACCGCCCCGTTGGAAAAGACGATCGTGCCGCGGTCGGCGTCGGCGGGCACGTACCAGACGCGCAGTTGCGCGCCGTTGCCCGTCGTGACGTAGTGCTCCTCGTAGCGAATGTTGACCTCGCCGGGATTGTCCACCGTCGGCAGGTGCGGAACGCCGTAGACAACTTTCAGCTCCTCGCACGTGCTATCCGGCGCCAGCGCGATCTCGGACGCAAACTCCACGAACTCATCGACCGAAGTGATCGAGCCGCACCCCCCAAGCAAAACCGCCACAGCCGCCAATATCAAACACCGACCGCCAACCAACCCGCGCATGGCCCAAACCCCAACGTCGCCAGAACCCATTGTCTTCCACCGGCGGCCAACCAACCGCCACCCAATGCCCTCATTCTACCCCAACAGCCAATCCCCCGCCCAACCGGCCACTTTCAGCCGGCGCTATCATGGTGCGTGACCGAATCAGCGGCTTCGACTGTGTCGTTGACGCGCGTGAAGCGTGAGGCGGGCGGCGGCCAAACCGAGCCACGCGACGGCTGAGCCGAGCCGCCCATTCTGTCACAGACCCGCGTTCTCACCGTCCACAGGCCGCTTTCACATTCCCGAGACACCACCGCCCCATTTGACGCATATATCTACCGAAGGAACCATCCGCGGACACGCCGCCCGGCCGTGCTAACCTCCGTCAAGCACGCAGGTTACGTCGCCCGACAAATTCGCGGCCGCGTCGACGATGATTCCCGCCGCGTTTCGGCAATAATCAGCCGCAGCCAGCGAACATATTCGTGGACCGGGCCGCCGGACCGTGTAAGGCCAGCGATGTCCCAGGCGTCATGTCCACGGCAGTCACCAGGAGCGATGCCATGAGCAGCCAACCCTCCGTCATCGTCAACAAGAAAGGCGGGTTCCTGACCGCGCTCGTGCAGGGCATCTTCGGATTCCTCATCGTCACCGTCATCTGCGCGTCGATCATCGGAATCTACGGCCTGTGGGTCGTGGATAAGAAGACGACCGACGCGATCGGGTTTGTGCATTCGGTGACGGACGAGTCATTCGACCTCGTAGCCAAGCTCAGCGAGAACCTGCGTCACTGGCGTGAGATCGCCCCGCCCATGCTCGCCGACGCCCTCAGTGACGAACGCCGCGTCGAGTACGCCGAGGATCTTGATGTTGACATCTCGGTCGTGCCCACAGAAGACAGCAAACACACCGGCCACATCCTGGTCGAAGTGACAAACCACGGCGCCCAGGCCGTGACCTGGCTGACCGCCCGCGTCGAAATCAGCCCGGACGGCCGCGTGCCCGAACAGGAATACATCACCGCCATCGCCACGCCTATCACCTTCCAATGTGACGAGGACAAGCTGCGCGGCCCGCTCTTACCGGGTAGCACGCGGCGATACGTGCTGACGGGCGGCGACTGTTGGCACCGGCCGGTCGAAATACCACGCGAGGCACGTGTCTCGCACGAAATCACCGAACTGCGTGTGTGGGTCCCGACCGACAAACTGGCGATCGGGACGGTCCCCACACCCGAAGAGCTCCCCGACCTGTCGGACGATGCGTCCGCCGTGCCCAACTAGGCACGCCGGCACTCCTCGCTCCCAGGGTCTCGCTTGCAGCCCCGGTCTCCGTCGGCCGGGGCCTCTTTATGACCGCCGCGTCGGCCCCCTGCGGCCGACGTTGACCGCAACCGTAGCGTCGGCCCTCCGCGGCCGACGTTGACCGCCCAGCACGCCCCCTCTTCACTTCAGACTTCTTCATTCTGCTCTGAAGAGTCCGCGTTGGAGGGTGTCATGCCCAAGCGCTAAGCGCGGGCATGCCCGTCTGTCTCGGTCGCCGTTTCATCGTATCCGGGTGTCGCCGAAGGCGTCATGACGACTGCACTCCCAACTCTGCATTCCCATTTCCACCACCCGCCGCCACTCGCTAACACTCTCCCCCGCGCCCGCTGATCCGCGCCACCCTGCCGGCCTATGCTGACGTGTGAAAAGGAAACGCACACGCGCAAAGCGGCCCGCGCACGACGACATGCCCGAGTGTCTCGCCTGGGCCCGCGAATACCTCGCCGAGTTCTTCACCGACGAGCCCTGCGCCTTTCACCGCGAGCTGCTCGCCGACGTCTCGTTGCCCGACAACCGTCTGCTCGCCCGCGTGGCGCCGCGCGGCCACGCCAAGAGCACCTGCTGCGCCCTGGCATATCCGCTCTGGTGCATCTGCGAGCAGCACCGCCGCAACATCGTCATCATCACCCACGCATCCAGCCTCGCCACTCAGTTCGTCTGCGATATTCGCAACGAGTTGGAGTCAAACGAGACGATTCTGGCGGCCTATGGCGATCTCTCGCAGCCATCCCGGCAACAGTCTCATTCACGCCCCCCCAAGAATCGCAAGACTCTTGAGACTCTTCCCCGCCGCCGCCAATGGGGCCGCACGAAATTCACCACCAACGC
>JAFGRR010000294.1 GCA_016935035.1 Phycisphaerae bacterium
CCGATAGCCCATCTGCGCCCCGCGAGGCAGCCGCCCGCTCGCGCGTCCAGGGTTTGTGCCCTCCTTGGCACATTCCGACAGACAATCCTGTCCATCTGGATACCGCGCACTATCGTCAGCCAACGACCGGAAATGTAGGCCGGCTACCGATTCTCGACAGCTCGGCGCCGATCCTGCGCACAAAAACGCGGGCCGCTTCAGGTGCGACCCGCGCGACGTTCTCTCTCTACAAAACCCGTTCAGGCGACCACTTACGCGCCGCCCACGTGATATCGCACAAACCCGTCGATCGTCAGATCCGGTGAAACGTTCATCAAGACCTGCGTGACGGTCTGCTTGTCATCCTTCACGAACGGCTGCTCCAGCAGCACGATCTCGCCATACCAGCGATCAAGCTTGCCGGAAACGATCTTCTCGACGATCTGCGGCGGCTTGCCCTTCGCTGATTCGGCCGCGCGCTCACGCTCCTCCTCCACAAGCTTCGGATCAACGTCGTCACGCTTGAGGTACGGTGGGTTCATCGCGGCAATATGCATGCACAGATCGGCCTGCAACTCCGCCGGACATGCGGCGTTGAACGACATGATGACGCCCACTTGTGAATTATGGTGCACGTAGTGGGCCACATTCCCCTTCAACGACGCGACGCGCTTGAGGTTCATGTTCTCGCGCAGACGGTTGAACACCTCGTGCCTGAACTCGTCGATCGTCTTCGATGTGTCGCTCGGGCACGGCTGGCCCAGAACGGCCTCGGGCGTCGGCCCATCAAGCATGGCGGCCTGCTGCGCGGTCATGTTCGCAAGCTGCTTGAAATCGTCCGTACTGGCCACCGGAGCGGTTTCACAGAGCAACTCGGCGATTCCGGCGCGCTGACGCTGGTCGTCTACGAAGCACGCGATGCGGCCCTGCGACGTCTCTCGGCTGGACATTTTGCTTATCTTGGCGGAACCAGCCTTCTTCAGCAATTCGATCGCCTGCTCCGCATCGCCACCGGCTTCTGCGAGTGCCTTTTTGCACTCCATCATGGGCAGACCAGTCTTCTCGCGAAGGGCCTTCACCATCTCTGCGGTAATCGCCATGCTGTCCTACCTCCGAGATAGACGGATTGAATCCGAGTCGCCGCCAGCGCCGGCGACACGCGTACGATCCCCCCCGATTACAAAAACCCATTACGCTGGGGGTGACTGGTTCTCCGGAGCCGGAGCAGGGGCATCCACCGGCGGCTGAGCAACGGGCGGCGCCTCGACCACAGGCGAAACAGCAGCCTCCGCGGGCTTGATCACGGGAGCCGAGGCCGGGGCCGCGGAATGCTCCACACGCTGCGGCGGCGGGCCGTGCCGACCACGCCGACGACCTGAGGATGGGCCGTTGTCACCACGCCCTGCCGGCGTGACCGGCTCTGGGCGAGCTTTCTTGCCCTCTTCGACGGCGTCGGCCAAGTTCGACATAATCAGCGTGATGGCACGCATTGCGTCGTCGTTACCCGGAATCGGGATGCTCACCATGTCCGGATCACTGTCGGAGTCGATCAGACAGACCGTCGGGATGCTGAGCGTGCGAGCCTCGCGCAGCGCGTTCGCTTCCTTATGAACATCCACGACCACGATCACGCCCGGGAGCTTCTTCATCTCGCGGATGCCGTTGAGGTTGCGGCGAATCTTCCGCAGCTCGCGCGACAGCGTTGATTTCATTTTCTTCGAGTAGCCCGTTTCCCACTTCGGGCTGTCAACCAGAGCCTCCAGCTCTTCCAGACGCTGCAACCGCGACCGAATCGTCCGCGCGTTCGTCAACGTCCCGCCGAGCCAACGCTCCGTCACGTAGGGCATGCCACAGCGTTCGGCGTGCGTCTGGACGGCGTCACGAGCCTGACGCTTCGTTCCGACGAACAGCACGTCGTCGCCCTTGGCAATAGTCTGCGTGATGTACTTCCGCGCGCGGAGCAGACCCCGAACCGTCTCGCGGATATCGATGATGTGGATGCCGTTGCGACGACCATACAGATAGGCAGCCATTTTCGGATTCCACCGGCTACAGTGGTGCCCGAAATGTACGCCCGCGTCGAGTAAATCGCGGACCAAAGCCGAAGCCAAGACGTCACCTCCTCTGCGGCGATGCGCAAACCTGTGACAGCACCCAATTCTGACCCCGGCGCTGCGCCGCGGCCACCTCCGCCGTTCCAGCCGCTGCCCTCGGACCCCCAGTGAGCGCTCCGGCCTATTACGGGAATGGGGCAGTATAGCGGTGAGGCAACCAATGCGTCAAGGCCCCAAACGAGGGCCGCCCAACGCACTTACGACGCCCGCAGCGGGATGCCACGAACGCCGGCTTCGGGCGGCCAGCCGACGCGCGACGATCCGGGGGCGAGTGCAGCGGGCACCGTTCTGACACCGGACGCGCAACAATCGCTAAATGCGGGCAGCACGCTTTCACCACCGCACGCCCGTTTCAGCAAAAGGACGCGGGTCTCCGATACGATGGACGGAAGGGACTGACATCGTTACCCGGGCTCGCCGACGAGCTATGCCGATCGGCGGTGCCAATGGACCAGGTGATGGCTGAAGTTCTCGATCAAGGTGAGATTGACGCCCTCCTCTCCGCCGTGGAAGGCCAGGCGGACGAGAACGCTCCCGGCGAGGCAGATGGTCCAGCCGCCAGAACCACGGCGGTCGCCAACGCCAGCATCAAGCCCAACAAGCCCGTCGCCATATACGACTTCAAGCGGCCCGAGCGTGTCAGCAAGGACCACATCCGGGCCCTGGCCGCAATTCACGACGGTTTTGCCCGCAATTTCGGGGCGACGCTCTCCGGCTTTCTGCGGACGATCATCGATGTGCGTGTGGTCGGCGTCGAACAACTGACCTACAGCGAGTTTGTCCACTCGCTGCCCAACCCGACCTGCTTCGTCATCCTGACCGCCCCGCCACTCGAAGGCCAGATGTGCCTCGAAATCAGCCCCCTGATCGTCTATCCGATGGTCGATCGCCTGCTCGGCGGCAACGGAACCGACGTCTTCATCCCCCAGCGGCCGCTCACCTCCATCGAATGGCGGCTCATCGTCCGCTTGGTGGACCGGGCCCTGACGCACCTGTCCGAGGCCTGGAACAACCTCGTCGAGGTCGAATTCAAGAAGGTCCAGACCGACAGTAACCCGCAGCTCATCCACATCGTGGCCCCCACCGAGGTGGTCGTCTATATTACTTTCGAGATCAAGATGGGCTCATCGGCCGGCACGATGAGTATGTGCATCCCCTTCAACGTCATCGAGTCGGTGCTCAGCAAGCTAACCACCCAGTCGTGGTTCGGCTATCGCCCGAAAGAGGCCACCGACCAGCAACGCTCAATGCTCCTGCGCAACCTCTCGAAGACCACCGTCAACATGACCGGCTATCTCGGCGCCACAACGGTCAGCCTCCACGAGCTGCGCAACCTGCGCCCGGGCGACATCAT
The DNA here is from genome assembly GCA_016935035.1 of Phycisphaerae bacterium. Classification (GTDB taxonomy): domain Bacteria; phylum Planctomycetota; class Phycisphaerae; order UBA1845; family Fen-1342; genus JAFGRR01. Next base: position 3,448 of record JAFGRR010000294.1, read on the forward strand.
TCAGCTCGACAAGCAGGTCCACCGCGACCTCATCCTCCAAATCGAAGGCATCAACAAGTACGCCGGCAAAGCCGGCACCTTCCGCGGCTTCCGCTCACTGCGCCTGACCCGCAAGGCCGAGGCCGACGAGATTCTCTAGCCCCCCACGATCCGAGCCCGGCCGCGAGGGAGCGGTTACGTCGAGAATCGTACGGCGTCTTCATCAACCGCCTCCTCACGGACGCCGCTCGGATTGCGGCACAGGCGGTGGATGCCTACCGCCGGCCAGCCTGAGACGCTCGACGCGATCTCTGCGTGATTTTCGCGATTGGCGGGTCGCCAGGACACCTACCGTGGTCCTATAAGTATCTAGAGACACACTGGAGGAATTCACGATGCGAAGAGGCGTATTTCTGATCACCTGTCTGGTCGCGATGACAAACGCGCCGGCGAATGCCGCGCCGTATTGGGTTACTTATGACGGGAACGACTTCCCCGAGAACGAAGGGTGGACACACACGGAAGGGGAGCCGCCGGCGTTGCGCTGGATCGAAGACGGCATGCTCGTGATTGACTCGCGGGCGGACAACAACACGACCGATGGCAACTCCGCGCCACTTCCCGACAGCATGGATCCCGAGGAAGGCGAGACGTTCATTGCGCGCTGGCGCATGCGCATCCTGGAAGTGGCCCTTTACGAAGATCCCGGAGTCTACGTCTGTTCCGACAATCAATTCTCGATGGGATTCGTTTTCGGCATGGATTATGTCAGCGAGTATGGGCCGAATCACAGCGCCGGATTCTCGCCGGGCGAGTTTCACACCTTTGAGTTGCGCTCATGCGACATGCTCTCGTACACGTTGTTCATCGACGGCAGTCTCGGCTTTGAGGGAGAATCCTCCGAGAGCTACTCGCCGACGCAGGTCGGCTTTGGGGACAACGTGCGTGGTGGCACCAGTCTGACACAGTGGGATTACTTTGAATTCGGCGTGGTGCCGGAGCCGGCGACATGCGTGTTCGCGTTCGTGGTGGCGGCGATGTGGAGGTGCTTGCGATGATGCGTGTTGTCTTCCTGACTGTCGTGGGCGTCGCCCTAGCCGCGGTGGTACACGCCGAGCCGTACTGGATTGCTTACGAGGGGAGCGACTACCCCGAAAACGAAGGGTGGGAGCACACAGCGTGGGGGCCGCTGGCTGACCGCTGGTTGGATGAAGGCTGCCTGTTCGTCGACACGAGAGGCCAGTCAGGAATTGTCGACACCTACGCGAATCATCCAGAGTCCGGGTATGAGCTTGCTGCGGGCGAAACGTTTGTGATGTGTTGGAGTCTAGTCACTCTTGAGACCACTCCGTGGGCCGCTCCTGGCGTTGCCGTGACAACCGATGATGGGTATGCCCTCACATTCGTCTTCGCTGAGAACTATGTAGAGAGCACCTATGAACCCGGCCTTCAGGCGGAGTTCGAGCCGGGGGTGTTTCATCACTTTGAGATGCGTTCCAGCGACATGCGTCACTACGAGTTTAGCATCGACGGAGCGCTCGCACTGGAGGGGGAGTTCGGCGAGAGCTTCTTTGATTCGGGCGTTGGATTCGGAGACCTCACAAGTTGCTATAGCCTTGCGCAGTGGGACTACTTTCGCTTCGGCGTCGTACCGGAGCCATCAAACACGCAACTGATGCTACTGGCGTTAGCAATGCTGTCTCGCGTTCGGAGAACCTAGCGCGGGGGGAGCGGTACATGGGTGCCGGTCACCGTGCGGGAAATAACAGGAGACCAGAGAGCATGAAATCCCTACTTGTTGTTGCGCTGATCGCTACTCTTGGAGCATGTACCTCGCTGGCCCGAAACGTGATCAACGAACATGGGCCATACGTTGAGAACAACCACTTCACCATCGAGCAAGATCTCGCCGGAAACGACATTGCCGTTCACATTCTCGGAGGCAGTGTCTACGACGACATCTGGCGGTTTGAGGCGTTCGATGATGACACGGGCGCCCCGGGCTACATCAACGTGATCGACCTTCGCCCGCTGAGACCAGTAGGGCCGATTCGTCTGTGGATCACCCCAAAGTCACCACACTCCTACGGTGCCCAGCATGTGAAGAAAATCGATCTGGTTACAAAGAAGGACCATGACACGCAGATATATGGCATCTTCATCAGCGGCGATCTTGGGGAACTGGGTGACATCCACGCCGACACGATACGCAACGTGCATGTTGGAGGCAGTCTCCTCAACCCGATGTGGACGCGGGACGACATCAGCGGATATGTTACGATTGGTGGAAACCTCGGTGGCGATATCTATGCCGATTCGATTCCGAACCTCGCTGTCGGTGGGACAGGGCCACATACGGGGGACATCACCATTCGCGGATCGTACGGCAGTACCATCAGCCTGGGCGGTCCCATGTCGGGCGACATCGACATCGAGGGTAATCATACCGGCACGATTCACATCGCCGGCAACTACTCCGGCGATGCCACCGTTGACTGGGGCATGACCGGGACCATCGACATCGACGGCAACTGCACGGGCAGCGTCACCGTCGCCGATGCCATGACGGGCACGCTGAACGTTGACGGCAATTGCTCGGGCGACATCACCGTCAACGATGACCTGACCGGAACCCTCACCGTCGGCGGCAACTTCACCGGCGGCCTGGCGGTCGCCGGCGACATTTCCGCCGCCAACCCGGTGCACATCGGCGGCGACTGCGGCGGGCATATCACCGCCACCGGCGATCTGAACAGCGAGCTTCAGATCGACGGCTCGCTGCTGAACAATCCCAGCTATACCTACGAAATCGACATCGACGGCGAGATCGACGACGAAGCGGCGGTTACCGTCAATTGGGATGCCTACTACGCAAACAGCCCTACCCCCGACGAGTAGGAGAGCGGCGCGCAGGTCCGCATCGACAGGGTCACGTTCACCGGGAATACTCCGGGCGGCCCGCCGTTCGTGTGGGAAGTGACCTGTTACCGCGGCGATACGAACAACGACGGCAGCGTCGACGTCTTTGACATCGATTCGTTTGTGGCGGGAATGTCGGGCTCGGCGTATTACCCGGGGCTGGATGGCTGTGTGCTTTACCACGGCGACACAAACTGTGACGACGCGGCCGATGTGTTCGATATCGACTCCTTCGTGCTCCGCATTATGGACGAGGCGGCGTGGCAGGCGCAGTTCGGCTGTGACATCTGCCCCGCGATGCTCCTGGGCGCCGCGGCCAGCGCAGGCGGCACCGGGTCCTCGTTCACACCCAGCAACGTGGCCGCCCTCCTCTCCGAATACACCTCACCGTCGTGGATGGCGTCGCTCATCGAGATCATCGAATCCGTCGCCACCGAGCATCCCAGCGCCGCCAAACGGGCGTTCTGGGAGAGCGTTCTTGGGGAGTTGGAATAGTCGCCAGCGGCGAGTACTGATGGCCGGGACAGCCCGTCCGGCATCACAGATGGCTACGCGTGTACCGCGGTTCTTTGAGCCGTGGCGCACGCGTAGCCGTGCATTGCACGGACCGCGTACGCCTGTTCGCTACCGCTTCGGGCTCGGATTGATGGCGAACAGCGAATGGCGAGTTGAAAGACGAATATGCCCGCTCGCTGCCGCTCGGGTTCCGATCGCGTGGCTTCATTCGCGCGGTATACTCCCCCGAATGGACCTCTTCGCCGAACAGGAGCAGAAGTCACTCGGCCGCGTACAGCCCTTGGCCGTGCGGATGCGGCCCAGAACCCTCGACGAGTTCGCCGGCCAGCGCAAGCTCCTCGGCCCCGGACAGCTTCTCCGCCGCCTGCTCGACGGCGACTGCCTCATCAGCGCGATCTTCTACGGCCCCCCGGGCTGCGGCAAGATGACGCTCGCCGGCCTCATCGCCGGTCACACACTTCCAGCCAGACACACAAGCCTGAGATGACAACACGCCAAGACAGCGGTGCCCGGCGCCGCAAGGCGCCGGGCACTCGTCAGTTCCGCATTCGCCGCTGTCATATCGTTGGCAACGGACTGGTATCAATCGCTTCTACCGGCGGCCCAACTGGTCATAGTACGACCCGCCGGACGACGCCGTGCCACCTCCACCAAGCAGGGCCTGGGTCTGTGGTCCCTTCGGGATGGCGTAGTCAATGGCGGACACTACGGTATTGGCCTCGGCATTAACCAGCTTAAGGGAGATAAAGACCTTTTCAGGCGCCAGCGTGTAGGTACTTACCAGAACCGCCCCGGTGTCGTAGTTGGCGGCCAGCTTCTGAATGTCACGTGACAGGGCAAACTGACCCTGGTCATTGATGGCTACCGAGCCCTGGCGGATCGTCAGGTGAACGACAGAGTAACCCTTCTGCGCGAGCCGGGCGGCGAGCAATTCGCCGTTCAGCCGGCCAAAAGTGGACGTATCCCGCACCTCGTCGAGATTCACGCTGGTGGCAACCAGCACGCGCCTCTTGGGGTCCGGAGCGGAGTCGGCGGGCATCAGATAGAGCAGGCAGTCAACAGCTTGGTAGGTGGTTCGGACAAGGTCGGCGTCCTTACCGCCACGTTCGAGCTTCACGACACGGTATGGGCAGGCACACCCGCTGGCGCCCCACGCCGCCGCAACGATTAGGGCCATCAGGCCGATGTAACGCGTGTATCGCATGCGATATGTCCTTTGCTCCTAGCGACCTTCGCCAGCATCGCCGTAGAGATCGTCAAGTATGGGCTCAACGTCGTGGGCCCTGTTCAGATCCGCCGGTGCGGCCATTCCGCGTCCCCACGGTTTGTCATTCGCCTCGCGGTCGAATCGAATCGTGCGTTCCTGCTCGGCCCAACGTAGATCACGCACTCGCGACTGCCTGACAAAGGCATTGACCTCCGGAGCAACACTGATGTAGCGCGTCCGTGGGCAGCCGGTGGTTCCCACAAGCACGATCGCCGCCGCGAGAATCAGTAGTCTCGTACGCATATCAACACCGTCCTTTCGTGTGCGCTAGTCTCGCGTGACGCTGTACCGAACCCGATCGATGCCCATGATCCGCCGCAGCTCTCGCGCTTCGGTGCGATCTTCCACCTGGTCCACGCGCATCCACTGTCGCGCGTCTTCCTCACGCTGGATCCGCAGGTCGCGATCCTCCTCGGCCCAGGTAACGGCGCGCTCGCGGTCATCGAGATAGCGTTTATAGGCATCGGTCACGTAGCGTTGAAACTCGCGAATGCGTCCCTCGAGTTTCTCCCGCGGTATCGACATGCGCACCCAACACTTGTATCGCACCAGTCCGTTGGCGCGTCCGTAGACGCCGGCGCGCTGCTCCTCTTCGGTCTCGGCGCGATCACCCAACCCATCGTGCACTTCGCGAACATCCCACTGCTCCCACCAGACGCCGCGGTCCAGCAGGTCACCTGCCACGCAACTGGTGAAGAGCCACGCCTCGCGCGCAATGGCCTGCTGCAACTCAGGCCCTGGCAGGAAACGCAGCGAGCCGTCATAGGCATCACCGGCCGGCCACGGCCCCTGCATCCGCTGGGTAAACGCGGTCTCGGTGTTGACACGGCGGTCCGAGTTGTTCGCCCTGGAGGTAACCCGTGTTGAGATCAGACTGGCGATTTGCCGGTACACGTCCTCGCGCGCCGCCGCGACCGCCGCGCCCTCATCCAGCACGTTGTATGCAACGCTTCGGCCGACAAAGAAGACCTCATCCGAAAGCTGAGAGTCCTTCAAATCACCCTGTACCCACGCCGGTGCGTGTGGTCCGGCGATCCCCTCTCGAATCAGCATTTCGGAATAGGTACGCCGACAACCGCCTGCCGCAAGCAGCATGGCGGCGCAGCCCGCGGCCACAATCAAGAACTTGAAACACCCGGCAGCCGAGTTCATCGGTACGGCCTCCTACCCTTGGTTCGAGGTGATGTTCCGCGCGGAGTCACCCAAGGACTGGCTCCTTGCGCAGCCAAGTATTCGACGCGCGGCCGGAAAACCGAACGCCCCCAGGGCGAACGGCACACCGGTCCGACCACTCCTGAATAGAACGGACGGCCCGCTGAAGACGCCGGCGCAAAAGCACTCACTAACCGTTAACAAACGACAGATACGCCGCTTCGCCCAGCGAACCGCCGAGCAAAACACCTCTGAGCTACACCAGAGAGTTCCCCTCGCTGTCGAACTGATGTGACACGCGAACTTCCGGAGAGAACCCCGAACAAAGTTGAAGCACTGTATACATCGGCGACCGCATACCGTCAACCCGATCTCACGACGCACAAGCTCAGTCACAGGCGACGCCCTTTGCCCGCCATGACCTCGCGGCCCTGATGATGCGGTCAGGCGATGCTGTATAATCGGCGAAATGGACCTCTTCGCCGAACAGGAGCAAAAGTCACTGGGCCGCGTGCAGCCGTTGGCCGTGCGGATGCGGCCGCGAACCCTCGACGAATTCGTCGGGCAACGTAAGTTGCTTGGCCCCGGGCAGTTGCTCCGCCGGCTGCTCGACGGCGATTGTCTGACGAGCGCGATCTTCTACGGGCCGCCCGGGTGCGGCAAGACTACGCTGGCCCGGCTCATCGCCGGCCAGACGAAGGGCGCCTGGGAGACGCTGCACGCCGCCGAGGTCGGCGTTAAGGACGTCCGCGCCGTCATCGAGCGGGCCAAGTCGCGCCTCTTCACCGAGCAACAGCGCACCGTCCTGTTCCTCGACGAAATCCACCGCTTCAACCGCGCCCAGCAGGACGTGCTCCTGCGCGATGTCGAGGAGGGCGTCCTGATCCTGATCGGCGCCACGACCGAAAACCCCTTCTTCGCCGTCAACAGCCCGCTCATCTCACGCAGCCACGTGTTTCGCTTTGAGCCGCTCGATGAGTCCGACCTGACGCGTCTCATGGCGATGGCGCTGAGCGATCAGGAACGCGGGCTGGCACGTTTTCAACCGGTTTGTGACGACGACGCCCTGCGGCTGATCGCGTCGCGCTGCAACGGCGACGCGCGGCAGGCCCTGACTACGCTGGAAGCCGCGGTCCTGTCGGAAGCGGCGCGCGGCCGCCCACACGTAAGCGTCGAAGTCGTCACGCAGTCGCTTCAGCGCAGCGTGGCCACGCACGACCGCCAGGGTGATTCGCACTACGATATCGCCTCGGCGCTGATCAAGAGCATGCGCGGCAGCGACCCGGACGCGGCGTTATACTGGCTGGCACGGATGATCGAGGGCGGCGAGGATCCGCGTTTCATCGCGCGGCGGATCGCGATCTGCGCATCCGAGGACATCGGCAACGCCGATCCGCGGGCGCTGCTCGTTGGTGCTGCCACGCTCCAAGTCGTCAACCTGGTCGGGTTGCCGGAGTGCGAATACGCACTGGCACAGGCGGTGATCTACCTGTCATGCGCCCCGAAGTCTAACTCTGCCGCCCTGGCGATCGGCGCGGCGCGCGAGGACGTTCGAACACAGCCCCCGCTGCCAGTACCGCCGCATCTGCGCGATGCCAGCTATCGCGGAGCGGCGGCGTTGGGCCATGGCGGTGGCTACCTGTACCCGCACGATTTCCCGGAGGGGTTTTGCGTACAGGACTATCTTGGAGCGGTGCGTAAGTATTACAATCCGACGCAACACGGGGACGAGGCGCGTCTGGCGGCGCAGTGGCGTGCGCGACGGAAGGACGGCGGCACGGCCCCCGAGAAGAGCAATCCGTGACCAAGAAACAGGCCCGACAGAAGCTCCGCGGCCGGCTGGCCGCGATCTCCGCTGACGACAATCGCCGGCGCAGTCTGGCGGCCTGCGATCTGCTGCGCGCCCAGCCCGAGTACACGGATGCCAACGTCGTCATGATCTTCCTGTCCACAGCGCAGGAGATCGACACCACGCCGATCGCGCAGGCCGCCTGGTCGGACATGAAGCAGATCGTCGCGCCGCGCGTGTCCTGGGAGCAGCGGCGCATGCTGCCGATCGAGATCAAGTCGCTGACCTCGGACGTGCGGGACGGCGTGCTCGGCATCCGCGAGCCGGTGGATGGCATGCTGGTTCCGGTCTCGGAGCTCGACTTGGTCATCGTGCCGGGGCTGGGCTTTGACCTGTTGGGTAACCGGCTGGGACGCGGGCGCGGTTTTTACGACCATTTTCTGTCACACCGTGATTTTCACGCCGTCGCATGCGGACTGGCATTCGAGGAGCAGGCGCTGTCCGAGGTGCCCACGGACGAAACCGACATTCGGATGGACATGCTGGTAACCGACACCACGGTGCGACGTTTCACGGATCGAGGCTGATGCAATGAGTGCCGCGATTGGACGTCGCCGCTATCTGACCAATTTCGAACCTCACCGCCTGCCGCACCTGTTCACGCGAACGTTGGTGATCGGGTCCGGCGTGGCTGGGCTGCGCGCCGCACTAGCGGCCGCCGAACGCGGCGATGTCCTGATCGTCACCAAGGACACCGCCGAGCAATCCAATACGTCCTACGCCCAAGGTGGTGTGGCGGCGGCCGTCGGCCCCGACGACAGCCCCGACGCCCACGCGGCCGACACGCTTGACGTCGCCTGCGAGTTGGGGCACCCGAAGATCATCGGGCAGGTCGTCGCCGAAGGCCCCCGGCTGGTGCGTCAACTCTCCGATTGGGGCGCGCGTTTCGACCAGGATGCGCAGAAAGTCGCGCGCGGCCGCGAAGGGGGGCATAGCCAGGCACGCATCATCCATGCCAACGGTGACGCGACTGGGCGGGAGTTTGTGCGCGTGCTGCTCGATCGCGTGCGCGCCAACCGGAACATCCGCCTGTTCGAGAACTGCTTCACGATAGACCTGCTCACGCACGATGGCGAGGTCGTGGGCGCCGTCACCTATCATGCCAAGCATGGCCACCAGATGTTCTGGGCCACCACGACGGTTTTGGCCGCGGGCGGCGCCGGCCGCGTTTACCGCGAGAGCACCAACGCCCTCGTCGCGACTGGCGACGGGATCGCCATGGCTCTTCGCGCCGGCGCGACGCTGCGCGACATGGAGTTCATTCAGTTTCATCCGACCACGCTCTATGTCGCCGGTGCCGCGCGTGCCCTGCTCAGCGAGGCGATTCGCGGCGAGGGCGCGCGACTGTGCCTGCGCGACGGCGAGCGTTTCATGCCCGCGTTTGACAAGCGCGCCGAACTGGCCCCGCGTGACGTCGTCAGCCGCGCCATTCACAACGTGATGAAGACGCGCGACGTGCCGTGCGTGTATCTCGACGTACGGCATTTCGAGGCCGGCCACTTCGCGCGGCGTTTCCCCAACCTGAACCAACTTTGCCTGGACGTCGGTCTGAACCCCGAAAAAGACCTGATTCCGGTGCGCCCCAGCGCGCATTACACCGTCGGCGGCGTTCTGTGTGACGGCCGAACGCGGACCAACGTGCCCGGCCTGTTGGCCTGCGGAGAGGTCGCCTCGACCGGCCTGCACGGCGCCAACC
>JAFGRR010000295.1 GCA_016935035.1 Phycisphaerae bacterium
CTGACAACGCTGGTGACGGACGCGCTGTTCTTCGTGTTCGACAACGCCCTGGTTCGACTGACGACCTAGCACATCGGAGAGATCAATGAGCCGGATGTGGAAGACCGCAAGGTGGTTGGTGCCCGGCGCGGCGGCGCTGGCGCTCGGTGGATGTGCGAGTTCGGCCCAGTGGCAGGATTTCTTTCGCACCGAGGTCGCACGGGTGGCGTCGGATTTGCTGGGGAGTATCTTCCAGCTGACCGTACAGGCGACGACATGATCCCCGCGGTGGCCATCGCCAAAGTGACGATCGTGTGATTGCCTGACAGACCGACTATCCGCTTGAATAAGGGCGAGGCCTATGACTGTCATCAGTCCAGGTCGTTTGATGCTCGCGGCCGTCTGTGTGTGGCTCGTCGCCGGCGCCGTGATGGCGCTGGACGAGACACCGGCAAGTCAGCCGGCGAGCAACGGGCCGGCGGGTTTTCTGGAACTGAACCGTGCCATCAAGGCGTACCTTGAGGACGATTCGGCGACGGCCGCCGAGCTTTTCGAACGCGTGCTGGAGACCAGCCCACAGGGCGAGCATCGCGTCGCGTGCGTGTACTATCTGGGCCTGATCTCTCTTGAGCGAGGGCTTGGATTCACGGCGGACGCGCGCGCCGCCAAACGCGACGAGTTGCCGGACGAGGCCGCCGCCGCCGCCGAACAGGCGCGACAAGAGTTCCTCCAGGCCCAGGAGTATTTCGCCGAGGTCATCGACACCGCAGACCCGACTGTCGAGACGGTCAGCGCGGCGTTGTTGCTTGGCATCGCGCAGTTGGCGGCCGACCACGGCCGCGCCGGTGAGGATGATGCCTTCGCGCTGGCCACACGCGCCGAGGAGACTCTCTCACGCTACGTGACGGAGACGGAGTACGGCCGCGAGGACCGGCTGGGGCATTTCTACCTGGCCGTGGCGCGCTATCGACTGGCGGATGAGTACAGCCAACGCGGCCGGACGCTGGAGTTCTCGGAGGCTCTGTCGCGGGGCGAACATGATCTGGAGCAGGCGACGGCGCTGGCCGACGCCGCCCTGGCGGCCGAGAAAATCTCGGAGGAAGAGCACGCCGGCTTCATCACGGTCGTGAAATACTACGAAGCGCTGATGGCCACTTTGCGGCAGGACAACGTAGGCGCCCGACAGTTGTTCACGGAGGTAAGTGAGCGCGCCGAGGGCACCGACCTGGCCAACAACGCCGCCGCCATCATCGCCAAGCTTGACGAGGTCGAGTTGTCGAGCCCGGCGCCGATCACGCTGCCGGTGCCCGCGCCAGTCGGACCGCTCGAGTTCGACGCGCGCGTCACGACCGGCTTCTGGTACGACAGCAACGTGATCCTGCTCGGCAAGGACACCGCGCTGCCGCTGGGCTACGCACGCGACGACGACTTCCAGACCGGGCTCGGCGCCGACTTCAACGTCAGCCGATACATTCGGCGCTCCGAGCTGCCAATCGTCGGCGAGAGCCTGACGCTCGGCGTGGGCGGTAGCACCTCGCACGTGTGGCAGCCGCGCATTCCGGAGTTCGACGTCAACCGCTATGCCGGTCGCGCGTATGCCAACTGGCAGCCGGTGCGTGACTTGTATCTCGGTGTGCAGTATGAGCACTCGTTCACGCAGCTTGGACACGACCCGTTCATATCGAGCGACCGCATCACGCCGGTTGCCTCGTGGAACTGGCGCAAGCCGGGCGTGGGTGGCGAGTCGGTCGAGGTTGGCCGCACGGATCTGTACTACACGTTTGACGATCGCGATTATCGCGAGGAAGTGGTTGATTTTCGCGTCAATCGCGACGGCCAGTATCAGACCGTCGGTGCCCAGCACACCTTCAACATCATCCGCGCCCGCGACCTGCCGTACCTGGTCGACTATTACGCCACCCACGAACGCGAGCGCCAGATCTTCGGCGATGACTGGCTCACCTTCGCGATCGGCTACGCCTATCGCGACGAGCAGACCGCCGGCACGGAGTTCGACCTGCGCGGCCATTCGCTCTTGTGGGGCGTGTACGTGCCGTTGCCGTACCGCCTGGCCTTTGAGGGCGGCGGCGAGTTCTGCTGGGAAGACTACACCGGGGCCAGCATCTACGACTTCGAGCGCAAGGAACGCGAGGACTTCACGCAACGCTACAATTTCAACCTCGTTTACACCATCGTCGCCCGCGGCGAGAAGCCCGAGTTCCGCACGCTCGATATCCGGCTGCGCACCGGCGTCGAGCTCACATTCGAGAACTCCAATATCTGGAATCGCCTTGGCGAGGACATTTACGAGTATGACCGGGCTGTCTTCGGCGTCCAACTGTCCGTCGAGTTCTGACGGCCCGGCTGCCGCGGCGCCGCCGCGCGGGAGTTGCCAGTGATTCGCTCAACACATCTTTGGCGAGTTGTCGTGCTGGGGCTATTGTGGGCCGGCGCGTCGGCAGCCCAGGCACAGGAACTGTTCTTCGTCACCGGTGTGTCGTCGCCACGCGCGGCCACGCTGGCCCTCGAAGATGAGACGAGCGTCAATCTCACGCTCGGTCGCTCAGTCGTGCCGGGCGTGATACGCGTCGCGGACGGGCAGCGCCTCATGCTCTACACCGATCCCGGCGTGGTGACCGTCGTTCTGGGGCCGGCCGAACTCGTCGCCTCCAGCGACGAGTTGACCGGAGCGACGCTGCTGGAATTCCGTGCGGGCCGCATGTGGTTCGAGGCACGCGGCATGGACGAGGGCACGCCGATTGTCATTCATACCGTGGGTGACGACACCCCGGTCGTCGACGTCGAATTCACTCTGGCCGACGGGCACACGTACGTCGCCCGGGACGGGGCCCGGATGAATGTCGGTTATCTCGATGGCGCGTCCGAAGGGCGGCTCTTGCTGGCCGTCAACCAGGCGGATGTGCCGGTCGCCAGTGGACAGGTCCTGTCGGTAGAGGGCGATCGCGAACCGTCGGCCGAGCCGCTGGCCCCGTGGCTGGCCGAGCGGGGATTTGACTCGGCGGCGGCCCGCGACCTGTGTGTGGCGTCGGCGCATGACGCCCGCGCCGGCGTCGAGGCCAGCCTCTTTCAGCAGATCATCGCCTGGGACCGGTACGCGGGCGCGACATACGTCACCGCTCGCCTGAAGGACTATCGCTTCAATCCGGAAATCCGCCAGACCGTGCAGGCCATCACGACCACGACGCGCTCCACGTCTCGCTCTGGCCAGACAGAGACGCAGCCGTTTGACGCCGCTAACGAGGTGCCGTTGCTGTCGCCGGCCTCGGCCAGCGTCCAGAACCTCCGCGACATCGGCGCCGGAGTGACAGCATTGCAATTAAACAGCAATGCCGCCTCGCTGTTGCAATCGACCGGCAGTCGCGGCCTGGGGTTCCGCGGTCTGACTCAGTTGGCGATTCCGGGCATCACGGACCAGGGGCTGAGAACGGTCGGCCCGGCTGGGCTGGCCGCGCCGTAGGGCATCTGGCTGTACGCGTGGCACGCGGTACGGCGTGCATCAATGTATGGGGGCTCGGCGGCCAGGGATGTCCGTCGCCCGAACGGCGCATGGAAGCGTCCGCGAAATTCGATAGCGTTTTATGTTCCGGGTATCGCTCCGGACTGGAGGTAGCGTCATGTGTCGTCAGTCGAGTGTATCGCGCGGCTTTGGCCGTGCCGGCCACGGGGCCACCGCGACGTGCTTTCATTTCGCCATCGGAATGCTGATAGGCGGCCTTATGCTGGCGGCTGTTGCGAATGCCGACTCGGTCAGCACCGGCGGCACATTGGCGATCACCGCCGACTCCGTGGTCGCGAACGCCTTCACTGGGACGACCATCGCGCCACAGATATCCGAGACGACCGGGGCGGGCGA
>JAFGRR010000296.1 GCA_016935035.1 Phycisphaerae bacterium
CCCGTGGCCGACGTAGGCCGCCAGCAACGCCGCCGCGGCAGCGTTCACCCCCCATGTAGCGGCCGACATCTCGTCGGCCGTCTTACTCGCTCGTCCCCCAGCGTAGCGGCCGCCCCCCGTGGCGGCCGCAGAATCCGAACAACCCAACCGCCGGGTGCCATGGGCCGGTCCCCAGACCTGCCCGTGCCAACATGCGCAGGTCGCGAATGCAGCAATCGACGTCTCGTCGCCTATTACCGGCAGACAACCTCACCGCTGTAGCGTGCACGCCACAAGTAGCGGCCGACGTCTCGTCGACCGGCCTCGTCGTTGCATCCCACGCCGGAACGCCTTTCCCGCGCGCCGCTGCTCTGTGAGCGGTGCATTCGTGTTGCCCCGGAGTTAATGACCGCCGCCGCCCGCGTTGGCCACAGAGGGCAGACAACGTCCCCGGAGGGGGCGCGGACCGTAGCCACGAGTGGAGCGCGGCGCAACTCGTGGAGAGCCTCGCCGTCCTCTCCCGCCCCACGAGGGGGCGGCGGAATCCCGCACCAACACCAACGCCGTCGTCACTGTCGCCTTGATCCTGCAGCCATTTGGACTAATGTGGCCAGAGCATCGGCGTTTGGCGGACACACACGCGTACGCTTGCGGGATATGGGGCCACGGCGGAGATGCACTTCGGGGTTGTGGAAGTAACCCGCCGAGGAGACAGGCTGAGTTCAAGCCCGCACCGCCGATCGAACGCCTCGCAACGGGGTGACTGATGCACTCGGTACGCGCGCTACTCTCCGGCATGCTGTTCGCGATCGCGGGTACGACATGCGGTGCGTGTACAGACCAACATCGTTCGACGCTCGATATCCGCACGCCGCGCGTCTACTTGTGGAGTTCAACAACGCCGGCAAGCCTCCGTAGCAGCATGGAGACGCAAGGGGTCGTGGTTCATGAATTGAACGGGGACGGCGCCGGGCTGTTCGTCGTCACGGGAACCGGCACAGTGCAATGGCCATCCGTGCACGTAGACATCACGGAAGCCGCAATCGTGGTGAACAACGTATGCATCGAGTCAGCCGCCGACGCGTATAGGAATGTCACCGTGTACGAGGATGGGCGTGTAGTGCCCGACAAGTTCGCGCCATTCGAGCGGTGAGGAATGTAATGGCGAGTGCTGTCCATGAAGAGCAGGTGAGATCACGCAGGCGCCGGCGGCGTGTGCTCTATCTCGGATTCTGCGTCTTCGCCGCAGTCATTGCGCTCACTGTACTAGCCTACAAGAGCTACCGGGCGTCCGTCCGGCACTTCTACATGTATGCCGGCTACGCGAACGCGTTGCACGAGTATTTTGACTCGTATGACGAGTGTCCGGCGACGCTTCAGACGCTCGAAGCGTTCTACAACGCGAAGGGGCCCAGCAGCGCGGTCATCCCGCCGCCTGACGGCCGCCGACCGGACTTCCACCCGGCTCCCAAGGGAGCCCGCGAGTTTTATCTGGTCGTGATCGCACCGCCACCGACCGAGTGGTGCGACACCATGAGACTCGTTATCTACGCATCCCCGGCCGAGGGCAGCGTCGATCCCAAGCTGATACCGTACTGGACTCTGGATAAGTTGATTGCCGAGGATGAGGCCCTGCGGGCGCGCAACCAGAACGGCGAACCATAAGTTGTGCGTGCACTAAGGCCGACAACCTTACCGCGGCAACCGCATCGAGGCCCTACGGCCGCCACGGGGGGCGGCCGCTACAATGTGCCCGCTCGCTTCCGCGCGGGCTCGGATTGGCCGTGCGGTAATTGATCTGCGACGCCGCCCTAATCTCCCGTGATGATCCCGACGAACGCATCGATGTCAAACACGTCCGTCGCACCATCGCCATTGCAGTCGGCGTTGACAATCGTGCAGTTCGGATACGTAGCCTCATAGTCCAACGGACTGATGATCGCCATGACGAACGCGTCGATATCGAACACGTCGGCCACGCCGTCGCAGTTGCAGTCGCCGGGCAGCAGGACGGTCGGGTTGTACAGATTCAGAGCGCTCGTCGTCTCCAGGTACACGTCGTCGAAATAGACGGGCCCGAAACCACTGCTGCCGCCGGATGTTTTGATGTAGAAGGTCTGCAACGCGCTGGTGCTGCCCGTGCGGAATTCGAACGTCTCGTCCAAATCAGAAGCGGCCAACTTGTCGGCGCTCGTCGCGCCCGCGCTCGGCGTGCCGTTCAGCCAGATTTCATAGAGGTTGTCCAGCGTGTCGATGCGTACCCACACGTTGTACCAGACGTCGGCGGTGAGCTGATAGAGCGTCTCGTAGTTGCCGCCGTCGTCATCCCAGGCGCGCAGGTCGAGGTTCGGAGCGCTGTTCGCTATCCCGATTTCGTTGGCAAAGTCGCTGTACTCGCTTGGCGAACTGTACGGCGACAACCCCATCGAGAACGTCTGCTTGTTGGCCACACGCATGCGGAAGAACATCATCCGGCTGGTATTGTCGGGGAAACTCAGATCCTCGGCCGCCAGGGCCTTCCGCAATATCGACGACTCCGATGGCACGTACATGCACTGGTTAGACGGATCGCCCGGATCTACGACGACCGCGTTATTGCCGCCCCCGGAATACCAGCCATCCTGTCCGCCGATGGGCCCCAGAGCTTCGTCCGTGAAATCGTCGAACAGCACATACTCCGCGCGTGCGGTTCCGGCCAGCATGGCTAGGACTGTC
Source organism: Phycisphaerae bacterium (assembly GCA_016935035.1). Taxonomy (GTDB): domain Bacteria; phylum Planctomycetota; class Phycisphaerae; order UBA1845; family Fen-1342; genus JAFGRR01. The sequence goes on from JAFGRR010000296.1 coordinate 2,695, forward strand.
GTCAGGCAAACAGCAACGATACGTGTGGTGTGCATCTTCCCTACTCCGTGATAGCGACGAATCGCTGTCCAGCCCGGACTTGTCAGCGACGCGAGCACTGCAACGCCGCGAAGCCTCCGTCAGGCAACCGCCCGCGATTTGCGATACCCACTGTCGGCATTCTACCAGACTCGGCCACCCAACCGTATGGGTTTGGGACAGGTTTTTGGCGGAGCACAAACTCGCATGTCGAGCGTTGGCCGCCGACCGACCGCACCTGTGCAACCACACCCATGAAAGAGGCCGGACGCAGCGCGCCCGGCCTTCGTGCATGTCGTATGGATCGACCACGCCCGACTACCGTCGGCGTAGAAATCCCAGCAGCGCCAAGCCCAGCAAACCCAGGCTCGACGGCTCGGGAACCGCCGTACCGACAATGATGTTGTCCATGGTGGCGTAGAGATCGTTCACCGAGTTCGGATCGGGCGTAATCGTCACGCTGGTGATCGGAACGGTGCTGGTGAAGCCCGTGAACGCATCCGTATAGGGCGAATCGAGCGTAACGCTGGTCCCATCATTGAGCGCCACGGTCAGATCACCCGTCACGGCCAGAAAACTGATGTCGGTCACATAGAAGCTGCCGCCAAACGCCGTCACCGGCGCGCCCGTGAAGTCAATGGTCATCGAGTAACCGTCTTCGGTGGGGCCCACCGATCCTACACAGCCTGTGCCGCTGGCGTCGTCCTCACCCCAAACGTAGAGGTCATCGGACGACGTAACCGTCCAGGAGTACGTTCCGTCGCTGAAGGGGCCCGGCACGAGATAAGAGACAGCCGGCATGCCGAAGTCTTCCAGGTAATACCCCGGCTGAACGTTGGCCAAAAAGGTGCTCTGATCAACGTACGTCACGGCGCCGAAAGCACCACTGACCGCCAGCAAAACCGCAATCGCTGCTACGTTCTTTTTCACTTTACGTACTCCTTTCACTGCACGGACCCGATGGCCATCGTCGAAACGACGATGCAACCGGTCGCATTCACCTGAGTCTTAGAATCGTGCCGTACTCTCGGTATCCGGCAAATCGCCCGATCGAGTCACCCAACTCGGCAGGTCGCGTAGCCGCTTACTACGCCTCGCACGCAACCCAAGTGGCTATCGTACGGTGAGATAGTGGGCAGAGCTGCGCGCAGTATCCGTCACCAAGAGCGCCCGTTGACCTGACCGATAAATCGTAGGCACCCCAAAATCAGCAAGTCAAACCCACCCCAGACAATCGACACACCGCGACAAGCACTACTCGCCACCGGAACCCCGCTTTGTCACCACGTACCGGGCACCACGCACAACTAGTCCACTCTGATTGCGCCCCACGTACGACATCCCGTTCGGCGATACGTAGCATTTGTCGACCCACGCGCCGCCGGGGGCTTCGGGGGCGGGCCAGCGGAGTTCGAGGGCGCTGTTGCTGAGCGACCACGTCGCGCGGTCTACGGCGGAGTTCATGCGGCCTTCGCGGTGGAACTCGTGGTAGGACTCGGCACCGAAATCCACGGAGTGTCTCCACACGCCGACCAGGTCCTCGGGTTTCAGCTTGCGCGGCGCGAGCGTGGCAGTGGTTATCGGCTCGCCCACCACCGGCCAGCCGTCGTCGGTCCAGATCAACGGTCGGATTTGCATCGTCCGCATGCCGCGTTCGGCGGCGTCGTACATGTGGTGTACCAGCCAGTCGCGGTCGCCATCGCGACACAGGCCGTTATGTCCCGGGCCGCGCCATTCGCCGTAGCCTGCCAGCACCAGCGTGCCGTTGCCTTCGAGCATCGGCCGGCCGTGAAAGTCAACATAAGGTCCGGTGATCTCGCGCGAGCGGCCGACCATGATGTGGTAGTTGCTGGCCACGCCTCGGCAGCAGTGATCGAACGAGACAAAGAGGTAATAGTAATCGCCATGATGCGTCAAAATCGGCGCCTCGATCGCATGCCGCCGCGGCCGCGCCGCCAGATTGTGAATCGGCGCGCCCTCCGCCGGCTTGCCCGTGTCGGGATTCAATTGCACCAGCTTGATGCCGCCCCAGAACGACCCCCACACGAGCCACGGCTGCCCCTGTTTGTCGAGCGCCAGGCTCGGGTCGATCGTGTTGAAGTCCATCTTGTCCGGAAACGACTCGATGACCTTGCCGCGATCCTCCCACTTGTACTCGGGCGACGTCGGATCGAGCGTCTTGTTAGTGGCCAGGCCGATGCACGAGCGCTGACTGCCCATCGTGGAGACGGAGTAGTACAGGTGGAATCGGCCGTTGTAATAGGAAATGTCCGGCGCCCAGATATCGCGCGCGCCGGCCACCTCCTTGTGTGCCCAGGCGGGCACATCTTCCTCGAAGACGCGCCCGACGCGTTCCCAGTTCAGCAGATCGCTGGACCGGCGTACCTGAACGCCTGCTCCCGTTGAGAATACATACCACGTGCCGTCCGAGCGGATCATGACCGGGTCATGCACGCCGCGAACTTCGCCCTGCTGAGCGTGGGCAGAACCGCCAACAAACAGCAACCCCAGCAATGCTGTCAGCCACATGTTCCATCCGTGCATGACCAGCTCCCTATGGTGGGTATATTGGCGAGCGCGTCATGCGAGATTCGCGCGTTCGCCGCCGGTCTCGATTGTAGGCAATGTCCGGCTGCAACGCGCGTGCACCTTCAAGCGACGAGTCCACCCGGCGCGCCGTGTCACGCGATGGCCCAAACCGGTGTGGCCGGCGGGAACGTTGGCCGGCACTTGGTGGGCGCTACTTGGGGCGTGCCAGATACTCATCGAACGGGATGGCGGATTGCGGCGGGCCGATCTGGTTCATAAGGGCTGTCGACCGGGCACGCATGTCGAGGGCAACGGGTTCGTCGGGTTGCAGTTCCAGCGCGCGATCCGCCGCCAGCAGCGCGGGGCCGTATGCGCCGCGCAGGAATTCCACCGTCGAGAGGACGCTGTGAGCTTGCGCTTCGAACGGGCTGTCGGCGATCCACTCCGATGCGATAAACAACGCCAGATCCAGACTGCCGGCATCACGCGCGGCGACACACATCGGTGACCGCGCCTCGACCAGCGGCTCTGACTGGTCGAGAATCCGACGCACGGTTGCTTCCGCCGCTGCCAGCCGTTCGCGGTCAAGCGTGCCATCGCTCTGCTTGGCGAGCTGCATTTGGGCCAGCAGCAACCCGGTCAATGCCGACTGGCGCGTGTTCAGCATTGAGTTCAATTCGGCGGCCCGTGACAGGTCTTGCTCCGCCTCCTCAAAGCGCCCCTTGTCCAACAGCAGACCTCCACGCAAATAATAGAGCGTACCATCCGGGTGCACGGCGATCGCCGACGACAACTCCTCGATGGCGTGCGACACATCTCCCAACACATACCGGAAGACCGCGGCCATCATATGCCGCCCCATCTTGCCCAATGTCGGCGGGAGACGAAACTCAGACAGGTCACCGGGTGCATTGGGTTCGTCATCCGGCTCGCCATCGCCCTGGCCGACCAGCGAGAGCAGGGGTTCTGTAAGCTCCGCGAGTTGTTCGGGCGTCAGCGGCCCACTTGGGCCTTCACCCCGCGCAGCATGGTCCATCAGCCCAAGCAGGGCCGGCGCGATCGCGCGCAAGCGCGGCCCGAGTTGTCCCTCGATCTGTGCCAAGCGCGTCATCGCCTCGTCCTTGCGGCCCAGCCGCGCCTCGCAGAGCGCCGAGATGAACGCAAACGACGGGTCGTCCGGATAGACAAGCTCGGCGAAAAGCGCGTAGGCCTGAGCCTCGTTGACCATGCCAAGGCTGAGCAGCAAATACGGGATCATCGCGTTGGCACGACGTTGATACGGATCCAGCGCAATTGAACGCCGACAGTGATCGAGAGCCACGGGCGTGCTTTCAGCCAGGTATGCCAACGCCAACTCGCGTTCGGCGGGCTCCAGTCCAAGGTCCAAAGCCTCGCGCAGCAGCTCCGGGCCGTCCGATTCCTCGAGATAGGAACTGAATAGCGCCCGCTCGCCGCGCAAAAGGGCCACCTTGGCCCGCAAGTGCTGCCGCCCGGGCACGGCGGCCAGCTCCTCGAGCTCTTGGATGGCCTCATCCGTCCGCTCCATCTGTATCAGAACATCGGCTCGCGTGACGCGCAAAGCCAACGACTCCGGGTGCCCCGTGGCGATAGCCTGGTCAAGGCTGTTGAGCGCTCCCTCCCAGTCGCCGCGTTGCATCAACCTTCCAGCGGCCTGCGCGTGGCTCTCCGCCAGGGCGGCGCGGGCTGCGTCACGCTGCTGAGCCGCCTCCCACGCAAACGATGCCGCCACCACGGCCCCGACCACGAGCATGGCAACACCACCGAGCAGCCCCCCTGCCAACCCCTTGTGACGCCGCGCGAACTTCCGCAACTGGTAGCTGGCGCTGGGAGATCGGGCCAGAATCGGGTCGTTCCTGAGATACCGCCGGATGTCGTCGGCCAGGGCACTGGCGGACTGATAGCGGTGCTGCCGATCCTTGCGCAGCGCCTTGCTGACGATGGTCTCGATGTCGCCGCGCATGGCCCGGTTGAAGCTGCCAACGCGTCCGGGCTCTTGCTCGCAAATGACGCGTGCCGCTTCTGTGATCGACAGGCTACCCAATTCGTAAGGCCGCACGCCAGTGAGCAGTTCATAGAGAATCAGGCCCAGCGCGTACACATCCGACCGCGTGTCAAGGTCCAGCGCGTCACCGCTCACCTGTTCGGGTGACATGTACTGCAGCGTGCCGACGATCTGGCCGGCGGACGTGCGCATGGTCTCGGACTGGACATCCTGACCGGTCGCGCGTGCCACGCCGAAGTCGAGGACCTTTGGCTGGCCTTCCTCCGAGACCAGCATGTTCCCGGGTTTCAGGTCGCGGTGAATGATACCTTTGCGATGGGCGTGCTCGACGGCGTCGGCGATGTCGGCGAAGAGTGTCAGACGTTGGCGAATGCCCAGCCGGCGCGTCTCCACATGCTCCCTGAGCGTCTGCCCGCGCACATACTCCATTACGAAGTACGGTCGCTCGCCGCCGGCCGTGCGCGCGGTGCCCGCCTCGTAGATCTGGGCGATTCCGGGATGCTGTAAGCGACCGAGCAGTTCTGCTTCAAGCTGAAAACGGCGCGCGGCCTCGCCGGACACGAGGCCCGGCCGCATAAGCTTGAGCGCGACTGAGCGCCGTGGATGCTCTTGCTCGGCCTCATAGACAACACCCATGCCGCCGGCGCCGATGCGGCGTTTGATACGGTAGTGCCCCACCTGCTGACCGATCGACAACTCGTCAGCCCGCGCGACGGTTTGCGCTTCCAGGTTCAGTCGCAGTTGTTCCAGCAGTTCGTCTGCGGTAGCGGTCTGCTGATCAGCTTCGAGCAGCCTCTGAACCAGGTACCCGGTTTCCTCGTCGTCGGCGCTGACACGCTTTAAGAACTCGATCCGTTCCGTCGCGCTCAAATGCAACGCCTCGCGGAACACTCGATTGACGCGTTCCCATTGCTCAGCCGTCATGGTGTTGCTCCCCACTCAGTCGCACGCGGAGCCACGCCCGCGCAATACGCAAGTCATCAGCCACAGTACGACTCGATATGCCAAGCTGGACCGCGATCTCCTCCGCGGACAGGCCGCCGAAGAAACGCAGCGTTACAACCTCGGCCTGCCGCGGGCCCATCCGCGTCAGTTCCTCGAGCGCCTCCCCCAACGCCAGCACATCAATCGTGTCGCGATCGAACTCTACCAGCGTGTCGTCCAGCGCATGACGCCGGGCACGGCCACCGCGTTTAGCGGCGGCGTGCTGGCGCGCGTGGTCCACCAACATCCGCCGCATCGCACACGCTGCCGCCCCGAAAAGGTATGCCCGGTTGCCCATTGTCGCGAGTGCGCCATCACGCAGCAAACGCAGCAGCGTCTCGTTC
>JAFGRR010000297.1 GCA_016935035.1 Phycisphaerae bacterium
ATCCCAGTCGCAAACCCGGCACCGGAAACAGCGGCCAGCGTCGCCTGACATCGCCTGGCTAAGCCGACTGCCGCCGAACAATCATGTCGAATCCGCGAACCATGTTCTTGTACAGGCTGAAAGTGATTCCGAGATAGACCGCGGCCGCGATCAGGCTGGTGACCACTCGGATGACGCGCACCTGGGTCTGCGCCGACGAGTTGGGGTTACTCGCACCGAACAGTGACGCCGGATCTATGAGCGCCTGCATCGCCGGGAAGGGTGTGAAAGGCAGCACCACGGCGCCGACTTCGGCGCTCTGCTGCGAGATGGCAAACCCACACAACGTCAACAGGCCGCAGGCCCCCAGCACGATCGACGTGCTGATCATGACGGCCTGTACGGTTTTCTTGGATGTCAGCGAGAACTGAAGCCCGATCATCGCGGCCATCGCGCAGAACGCCACCAGCAGCAGCGGTTCCAGCAGTAGCACTTCCGGCGTGAGCACCGCTGGCACTTTCGCTCCGCGGAAGAAATCCGCGACGACGAACACCAGCAGCGTTCCGGTCGGGACGGCGATCAGCGGCACGGCGAAACGGACCAGACCCTGCAACATACCGCCTATGATGTAGCGGCTGGTCAGCGGTGTGGTCAGCAGGATCTCGACGGTTTGTGATTCCTTCTCGCGGGTGAGCGTGCCGGCGGCGGTGTTGGTCACCACGAGCAGGATGACCGCCATCTCGATCCAGACGATGACCATCAGCCATTCGCGCATCTCGGGCACGAGGAAGCTCGACGACGCCGTCCGCGCGCCGAGCCCGTCATGGTGGTAAATGATCAGCAGCACCAACCCCAGGGCCAGGCCGCCGATGATGAAGACCCAGCGCAGCACCGAGCGGCCAGCGGCGGAACCGCGCGTCACGGCCTCGCGCCAGGCGATGGGGTTGCTCCAGACGCGGCGCGGCTTGTGGCGGCGTTCACCGTTGGTTTGCCGTTGTTTGACTAGGCCCAGCAGGCGGTTGAGCCAGGTGGCCTCGCCTTCCTTAGCGCCGCGGCGGACGAAGATCAGGCTGACGAAGACCAGGAACGCCGACGCGAGCGTGGTCATCAGCATGTACGCGTATTGCGGGTGGGCCAGCATCCAACGCCATGGCCAGCCGTAGTGGTAGACGTCAGCGGGCTTGGGCGCGGGCATCAGGCCGGTCACGACGAAAAGCGACAAGAACGGGTGGAACGGGGCCAGCCAGCTCATGCGCTGCCCCATGAAGATGGGCGACGTGCTAGTACTGGCGGGGGCCTCGGTGACCGCCGTCGCTGGGCTCCAGCCGAGGGCGAAGACGCCGAGCAGGTAGATGGCGATGCCCAGGAAGAACGCAAAAATCGTGCGCCGCGTGCCGATCTTCAGCATGCTGATGGTGATGGCGAGCGCCCCTGTGAGCAGGGCAGTGCTGGCGGCGAGGCCGAGGCTCTGGAAGACCTCCGCCGTTGTGACGCCGCCGTAGAGCATGGTGATGCAGAAGATCGGCAGTCCCGCCAGGAGCAGTGCCCAGACGAAGAACAGGCGGCTGAACAGTGAGCCGAGGACGATCTGGGCGTTTGAGAGCGGGGTGGTGAGCAGGATATCGAAGGTGTTTGAGTCGCGTTCCTGTGTGATGGCGCCGGCGGTGAAGACGGGGGCGATGAAGCTCATCAGGGCCAGTTGCACGAGGCTGATGGCCATGAAGATCTGGGTTGAGTTCTTGGCCAGATCGGCCAGCGAGACGTTCGCCGAGAAGAACGCCCCGCTCCACAGAAGCATGACAATGAATAGCGCCGCCAGATAGATAAACCGTGCCCACATGTGGCGCACGCGCTTTCCGCCGGCGGCGACAACGCGCACGACCATTGGATTGCCGGGGAGCAATCGCCAGAAGTACAGGCCCAGGTCGCTGAAAACACCCATGTGGGTTCCTTGGTGTTACGCTCTGAGTTTGAGAGCCATAAATGTGCCACTCCCATCGTCCGGGACGGCTGTCGGGTTCATCTTCGCCTATAAGCTCCCGCCGCAGTGCTCGCAGTGTTCGGCTGTTTCGTCGTTCAAGCTTCCGCAGTATTTGCAGCGGACTTTGATAACCTGTCGGGCCGCCGGCTGTGGAGGATTGCCGGGCGGTGGCCGACGCAAAGCGTGGCCATGGATACCTGATATCGTGCGCTCCACACGCCTTGTCTGTGACACCCCCCCGATCACTCCCGCTATGATCATGAGCGTCATCCCGCTCACCGCGCGCAGCGCCATGGAGCGTCCGCGCGCCTCGAAGTTGTCGAAATTCCCGAAATTCAGCGCGGCACTGAAGAAGGTTGAGAGGAATAACAACACCCCTAGTCCGGCCAAGCCAGCAGCGACACAACCGACCACATTACGCGGGCTCCGCCCTTCGCTCATGACGCTCTCTCCCGCTTATTGGACAATTCCCTTAGTCAGCCGCATGAAGGCGGTTTCGAGGTTCACGTCTTCCTGCTTTATTTCGTTGATGCGCAGCTTGTTGCTGAGCATGGCGTTGGCGATGAAGCTGAAGTCGTTGGTATCGCCCTCCAGGTCGACGATCAGCGTGCCGTTGCGGGTTTCGACCTGGCGTACACCGGGGAGTTTCTCCAGCACGCCCTGCGCGCGAGCTTGATCGTCAGGCGTGACGATGTGAACGATCGTGCCGACGCGGGCGCGGCGCAGGGCATCGGAGACCGAGCCCTGATAGATCAGTTCGCCCTGCTCGATGATGCCGATGCTGGTACACAGATCGGCGAGCTCGGGCAGGATGTGCGAACTGATCAGGATGGTCTTGCCCATGCGGTGCAGCTCCTTGAGCAGCTCGCGGATTTCAATGCGGGCGCGCGGGTCGAGACCGCTGGCCGGTTCGTCGAGCAGCAGCACTTTCGGATCGTGCAGTAGAACGCGCGCGATACTCAGCCGCTGCTTCATGCCGCGCGAAAGCGAATCGACCAGCGCGTCGTGCTTGAAGCTCAGGTCGGTCAACTCGAGCACGTCGCCGACGATCTGCGATCGCTTCTTGCCGGTGATGTCGTAGGCGCTGGCGAAGAACTCGAGGTATTCCTGTACGACCATGTCCTCGTAGGCGCCGAAGAAGTCGGGGACGTAGCCGATGAGCGGGCGAATCTTGCGTGACTCATACCCGACGACGTGGCCGCAAACGCGGGCCTCGCCCCAGGTCGGCTGCAAGAGCGTCGCCAGGATGCGCAGCGTGGTGGTCTTGCCGGCACCGTTGGGGCCGATGTAGCCGAAGCACTCACCTTCCTCGATGTTGAGGTGCAGGTTGTTGAGGGCCACGAGCTTGCCGTAGCGCTTGGTCAGGTTGATGGTCTGTACAATCACGCGCTAGTCCTCCCCCGGCAGTTTGTCTTCATCGTCGGTATCGCGCGGCGGGGTGCCCACGTAACGCAGCGGGATCCGCACGCGGTAAAGCGTCTTGCCCGAGCGCGCCTGAACCGGGCGGCCATCGCGATACAGCGTCGCGGGGCCCGGTTCGTCGGCGAACAGCAGCAAAACGGCCTGGCCGTCGGCAAGCCAATGCGTAATGTCGCGATCGACCAGGCCGTCAATCGTGACCGGTCGACCGGCCTTGTCCATGTCAGTTCCGCTATTGTGCAGAAACAGGTCGCGCGTGGACGCGAGCAGGCCGGCCTCGCGGAATCTCGGAGAGCCGGCGAACGGTCGCCAGACACGCTGGGCATCCCACAACGTCACCAGATCCGGGCGTTTCTTCGGATCGAGCTCCCGGCCGCGCTGCCACTCCGCAAGGGCAACGTTGCGCTCGCGTGCCTCGGCCGCGCCGATCGTGCCACGCAGTTGCTCGCCGGCCTTGATGGGGTCGAGCTTGACCGCCAAGACGTTGCGCGCCGGGGGCACGGGCCCCGCTATGCTCCGATAGCAGCGGTCGGTCCCGGCCGGCCGCGTCACGCCGCGCAAGCGCGGATCGAGATACAACAGATAGCCGCCAATGAGATTGACGCGCAGATCGTTGGCAATGTAGCTGCCGGGCTCGATCTGGCCGGTGTTGCGGCTGGCGATGAGGTTGCCATTGATGGAGCCGTCCAAGTCGCCTTGCCAGTATCCTTCGAATTGCTTGAGCGTGGCGCGCAGCGGGGTGTCGTCAAGCTGGGCATCCTCGACATGGGCGGTGTAGCGCATCGGCGTGGCGTATGACGACGGCGTGGCACCGACAGCCATCGGACGAAGATAGTCGTCAGTATCGACAGCCTGGTCTTTCAGCGCCGGCGGCAGCGAGAAATCATGCCGCGCGCGGGCCGAACTGCGGTAGCCGAACCAACAGGCCGACCGCGCCTGGTACTCGCCCGCGACCATATCGACGAGACTGACGCTCTTGACCGTGCTGGCCAGGCCGTGGCTGGCGCGCACCGCCGCCAGACTGAAGAAGCTCGCACCGATCGCGAAGACGGCGAACACACCCCAACTCCACGACGTGCGCCCGCGATGCCTGAGCCACAGCCAACTCGCCAGAGTGGACAGGCCAATGTAGGCGAACACAAACAGGGTCGCGATCAAAGCGCGGACCTGGCCGGCGGTGCTGAACTCGACTTCGCTGATCAGCCCGTCAAAAAGCCGCGCTGGTTGCGTAAGACCCTGATAGAGCAGGTTGCCTTCCGACTCGAGGAACGCGGGCGTGTTGCGGTTCAGATCGATGAACAGCTCGTATACGTCGCTGCTCACGCCGGCCGGCATCAGATCGCGCAAGCTGGCGGCGGAGGCGATGACGCGGCCCGAGCCGACCGTACGCATCGCGATCAGCGGCCCCGGACCGGCGCCGAGCTCATCGCTTATGAGTGTTATCGCGTCATCACGGGTCCTGACGCGCGCGACGGCGATGGTCTGCCCTGGTGGTCTGACGCCCTCGATCGCGCGATAATACTCCGCCGCGAAACGCGGCAGGTCGGCGACTTCGCCTGTTCCGCCGGCAAGATCGAACGGCAGGATCTCGGCCAGTCGCGTCTGCGCGAGCAGGTCGGCGTTGGCGCCGACACCGAGAATGAGTTGCCCGCCGTTGCGCACCCACTCGATCACCGCGTCAGTCTGATGTTGGCCGACCTGCTCACCGAGCGGGTCGGGCGCATCCCACACCAGGACGTTAACGGTTTCGAGGCCGAACCAGCGGTCGGGCAGGTTGGTGGCCGGCATGCGGCCGACGCTGATCTTGCTGTAGTAAACGCGTTGGCCCCAGGCTGGGTCGCCGGGCATGGCGTTTGAGGCCAGGGTCTGGAGGTGTGCGACGGCGCGCTGGCTGATATCGAGGATGAGCAGGGCGTCGTTGTCCAGGAAGTCGAGTGTTGGCAAATCAAAGGATGCCAGACGGGCGCCGGTGCGCGGATCGACGACTTCGAGTGCCTTGGGGTATTGCGACGTGGCCATAAGGCCAAGCCCGCCGCCATGCGCGATGCCGTAGCACCAGAAGGGGCGCATCTGGTCGCCAGCGGTCAGCGGCACGGTTTTGACGAACTCGATGCGGTCGCCGTCCAGGTCGATACACTCACAGTGCAGCTCGACCTCGATATGCTCTGTACCGAGGGTTTGCAGCTCGACGAGAATGGGGAACCACTGTCCGGGCCGGGCGCCGCTGGGATTGCCGGTGCTGAACGGAAAACCCATGGCGCGCAGGTCACCGTTTAGCTCCGCCATGGCGGCGGGCAGAACGATGGCCGCGAGCAGCGGCACGAGCAGCGTTCGGGCGTTACGCAACATATCCGACGATTCCCGACAATCTTGGGACCTGCGCATATCGTTCCTGAATCGCCATAAGACCGCCATTATAAGGCCCTGAGTTGTTTTGAAACCGCCTCAGCGTTGACGAACTGGCATTCCAGGTTATACTTCGCACTTCGGCGTCGGGTTCAGGTTACGCGCACGAACCCATCATTTGAGGGAGTATCTATGCGGATCCTGTGCAATATAACGGGCTACATCGGGGATACCCCGACACAATGCGCGCCGCCATAGACTAGCTCACACCGAATTTCCGTGACGAGACCGAGCCCTGGCGGACGCTGACTCCGGCAGGGTTTTTTGTGTTTGTGTGTCTGCCGGACATATGCGGATTACGGTAATAGGCAAGGACAGACACATGTCAGAGGCAGCAATCAACCACAGACCGCCGCGGTTTCAGCATCCCAATCCGACGATTGAGCTGCTGGTGCTGGCTGCGCCGATGATCGCGATGATGGTCTCGCGATTCGCGATGTCATTTGTCGACTTTATGATGGTCTCCTGGATGGGGACGGAGGCGACGGCGGCAATCGGGCCGGCGTGTACGTTCGGATTCGTGCTGGCATGCATAGGCATGGGCATCGCATCCGCCGTCCAGACGTTCGTCTCGCAGTCCGACGGTCGCGGCGAGCCCGAGAAGGCCGGGCCATATGCGTGGCAATCGCTGTACATCTCGCTGGTCATGGTCGCGGTTTCGATCCCGGCGGCGCTGACCACCGAGCTGTGGCTGATGCCAGTCGCGAACTTAGGCCGTCATTCGCCGGCCGTCGCCGCCCTCGAGATCGAGTACCTGCGCTACGCCATCCTGCTCGTGGGGCCGGCCACTTTGTGCGCGGGGCTTCAGGGGTTTTTCAACGGCGTGCAGCAGCCGCGCGTCGCGCTGTACGCGGTGTTGATATCGACCTGCGTCAACGTGCTGGGCAACTGTGCCCTGATGTTCGGGATGTGGGGCTTTCCGGAGATGGGGATCGCCGGCGCCGGGCTCGCCACCACCATTGGCTGGACGGTGCGGGCATTGGTGCTCGCGGCCGCGATGTGGATGCGGGAGTTTGACCAGCGCTTCAACACCAGGCGCTCACTCGGATTGTGCTGGAAGAAGCTGGGCGGGCTGTTTTACGTTGGGGCGCCGGCGTCGGTGCAGTGGATGATCGAGATCGGCGCGTGGATGGTCTTCACCGTGCTGATCATGCCCAGGTTCGGGACGGCGGCGCTGGCGGCGGCGAATGTGGCGACCCAGTACATGCACATGTCGTTCATGCCGGCGCTCGGCGTCGGTTTCGCGGTGACGTCACAGGTCGGCTTCGCGATCGGCGAGAGACGCTTCGAAAAGGCCGCCGAACGCGTACGCGTCGGCATGCGCCTGACCGGCACGTACATGACGCTCATCGGTCTGATACTGCTGATCTACCGCCGACCGCTGGTCGCCTGGTTCAACGCGGACGAGACCGTAGTGGCGATGGGCGCGGCGATCATGATCTGGGTTGCCATCTTCCAGATCTTCGACGCGATGACGCTTACGCACATGAGCGCTCTGCGCGGCGCCGGTGACACGCGCGCGCCGGCGCTGATCATGGCGGTGGCAAGCTGGACCTTTCAGGCGGGCGGTGCCGCGCTCGTCGCCACGCTCTTCCCGAGCCTCGGAATCCACGGCCCCTGGATGATGTGCACCGTGTACATCATGTTCCTGGGTGTCGTGCTCGTCATGCGCTGGCGGGCCGGGCACTGGCGTGAGATCAAGCTCTTCGACGAGAAGCCGGCTCTAGAGGCCAGGCCGATGCCACAGTTTGATGGCGACGGCGTCGGTGCCGATCTGGAGGGCGAACTGGCCCCAGAAGGCGCCGCTCCGTCGCAGCCCGTAATCGCCCGCGAGCCGTAGCATTCCGCGGTTCAAGCCGGTCCAGTGATGGGCGGGCTTGGACCCGGACTTGCGTCCGGGGTTCTGACTGGCCATATAGCGCCGGGCGTTGCGAGCCGCGCCATTGGTGGCACGCGAGGCCCGGGCTCTGTATCTTAGGTCGTTTTGGGGACGCCGCTCGCCTTACAGGCATCTACCGGCGTGCGTCTCAGCATCTTCTGGAGCAGCCGATGTTTGAACCCTTGCCAGCCAAATTCGATTTCGTGGAGTCGGAAAAGGACGTGCTCGCGTTTTGGGAGCGGCACGGCGTTTTCCAGAAGTCGCTCGACCAGCGTGCCGGTGCCGAGCGGTTCGTGTTTTATGAAGGGCCGCCGACGGCCAATGGGCTGCCGCACCCGGGGCATTGCCTGACGCGCGCGATGAAGGACCTCTTTCCGCGTTATCAGACCATGTGCGGGAAGCTGGTGGAGCGCAAGGCGGGCTGGGATACGCACGGGCTGCCGGTCGAGGTCGAGGTTTGCAAGGAACTCGGCATCCATACGAAGGAAGAGATCGAGGCTTACGGCGTCGAGAAGTTCGTCCGGCTGTGCATCGAGAGCGTGTTTCGCTACACGCGGCAATGGGAGGAGATGACCAAGCGCCTCGGGTTCTGGGTCAACCTGGACGAGGCCTACGTCACCTTCCATCAGAGCTACGTCGAAAGCGTGTGGTGGGGGCTGAAGACGCTGTTCGAACGCGGGCTGCTTTATCAGGGACACAAGGTTGTCTGGTGGTGGGCGCAAGGCGGAACGGCGCTTTCGGCGGGCGAAGTTGGGGAGGGGTATCGCACGGTTGATGATCCATCTGTCTTCGTGAAGTTCCCGCTCGTAGATCAGGAGGGGGAGCAAGCAACGGGCGAAGAAGTTGCAGAACGCAGGGCAAACGAGGTCACACACGCGGGGCAGGCGGCAACGCGCACGTCACTTCTCGTGTGGACAACGACCCCATGGACCCTCTTGGATAACCACTTTGCGGCGGTAAACCCTGACATCCAGTATTCGTTCGTCCACGACCCCGTGACCGACGAATACTTCTACGTCGCGGAGACTCTCGTCGAGACAATTGCAGGCAAGGTCAAGCACGAGTTGGTCCCCTTGTTCACTTGCAGCGGCAGAGCCCTTGTTGGTGCGCGTTACATTCCACCATTCCGGGACGTTCACTATGACAATACGTTCGGAACAGACGACACGTTCGGCTCGGTGCGCATCAAACTTACTGACGGAAATACTGAATACGTTGGGTGGCGAGTTCTCGCAGCAGACTTTGTCACGGTCGATAGCGGCACGGGCTTGGTCCACCAAGCGCCGGCCTACGGTGAAGTGGACTATGATCTTCTTGAGTCAGAACGGACCCGTTTTGACAACAGAGACGTTCCCCTACTGTGCTGCGTGAAACTGGACGGGACGTTCACTTCGCGCGTTCCAGAAGAATACCGAGGCCGCTGGATCAAGGACTGCGACAAGGACATCATTCGCGATTTGCGCAACAACCGTATGACTCCGTGGGGCACTTCGCTGCTCTTCCACCAGGAAACCTATCGCCACGACTATCCGTTTTGCCCGCGGGCGGAGGATGATCCGCTGATTCAGTATGCTCGCAAGAGTTGGTTTGTCCGCACCAGCGAGTACAAGGACGAATTCCTCAAGAACAACGCCGGCATTAACTGGCTGCCGGAGCATATTAAGGAAGGGCGTTTCGGCGACTTTCTGCGGAACAACGTCGACTGGGCCCTGTCGCGCGAGCGGTTCTGGGGTACGCCGCTGCCGATCTGGGTCTGCGAGAAGTGCGGCAAGATGGAGGCAATCGGCTCGCTGGACGAGTTGAAAGCCAAGCCCGGCGCCACCGATGGCGGCATGTGGGAGCGGAAGAAAGCCGAAGACCCCGCGCTGCCCGAGCATCTTCAGGTTCATAAGCCGTACATCGACGAATGGACGTTTGATGCTCCCTGCTGCGCCGGAGCGCGGATGCGACGGGTGCCGGAAGTCATCGACTGTTGGTGGGATGCAGGCAGTATGCCGTTTGCGCAGTGGGGATTCCCGCATAGGGCGGGAAGCGTTGAGAAGTTCGCGAACGCCTTCCCGGCAAACTTCATCAGCGAGGCGCTCGACCAGACGCGCGGGTGGTTCTACGGGCTGTTGGCGATCAGCAGCTTGTTGTTTGGCAATGATGAGGTCGCCGAGCAACTGCGCCGGGAGTTTCCGCATCCATACAAGACCTGCATCGTCCTCGGCCTGATGATGGGCGAGGACGGGCTGAAGATGTCGAAGCGGAAGAAGAACTACAAGGAGCCGACGTGGATCTTTGACCACCATGGGGCGGATGCGCTGCGCTGGTTCCTGTTCAGCGGACAGACGCCGTGGACTAGCGTGCGGTTCCAGGAAGCGAACATCCGTGACGCACATCGTGAGTTCCTGGTGCGGCTGTATAACGTGTTTTCCTTCTTCAATATCTACGCGAATATCGATGGGTTTGAAGCGAGGGACGAAGGGACGGAGGGACGAAAGGACGGAGGGAACGACGAAGAGTCGGTGGCGTGCGCTACTGGTTACCGACCGGTGTCTGAGCGCGGGGAGTTGGATCGGTGGATCATTAGCGAACTCCACCGGACTACGCGGGATGTTCGGGCCTCATTGGATCGGTTTGAGAACTATCCGGCTACGCAGAAGCTGAATGATCTCGTCGATGCGCTTTCCAACTGGTATGTGCGGCGGAGCCGCGAGCGGTTCTGGAAGAGCGAAAAGGACCAGGACAAGTGGGATGCTTACAACACGCTGTATGACGTGCTGGTCGCGCTCAGCAAGCTGATCGCACCGTTTACGCCGTTCTTTGCGGAGACGATGTACCAGAATCTGTGCAAGGAAAGCGACGGAGCGACGAAGCGACAAAGCGACGAAGGGGGGCGGCCGGTGGCCTGCTCGGCGGGTGCGCCTGATAGTGTTCATCTCTGTTCGTATCCAGTCGTCGATGAGTCTCTCATCGATGAGGATTTGGCGGGGGAGATGGCGCTTGTCCGGCAGATTGTGTCGTTGGGGCGGGCGGCGCGGACGGCGGCGAAGTTGAAGGTTCGTCAGCCGCTGGCGCTAGCGGAGGTCGTGTTGGCCAAGCCGGAGTTCGCCGGCTGGCTGGGCAATCACCGCGAGCTGGTCGCCGAGGAATTGAACATCAAGCAGATCGAGCTGGCCTGCGACGCCGACCAGTACGTGACGTATCACGTCAAGCCGAACTTCAAGGCCATCGGGCCCAAGTTCGGGGGCCTGGCCAAGCAGATCGCGCCGGCCCTGGCGCAGATGGACCCGGCGGCAGCGCGTGCGGCGCTGGATGCCGGCGGAATCTCGCTGAAGGTCGGGGCGCAGGACGTGCGGCTGACCGACGAGGACGTCGAGGTGCGACTTGAAGCCAAGCCCGGCTGGTCGGCGGCCCAGGGTCGCGGCGGCGTGGTCGTCGTCAAGACCGACCTGACGCCGGAGCTGATCGAAGAGGGACTAATCCGAGAATTGATCCACCACGTCCAGCAGCAGCGGCGCGAGCATGACCTAGCCTACGAGGCGCGTATCACGCTGCATATCGAGGCCCCGGACGAGTTTGCCGAGATCGTTCGGCGTCACGCCGGCGTGCTGGAGCGCGAGTGCCTGGCCCCGAAGATCGAGTATTCGCTGCCGGCGGGAGCCGCTCCGCTGGAGGCCAAGGTGGAAGGGCATGCGATTCGGATAGTTATCGCCACCCAGTGACAGCCGGCCGCATAGAATCCAAGGCCGCCGACGTGGTTTATTCGAGCGGTTTTCACACGCGGCCAACAAAAACCTCACGGCGTGTCGCCAGGATAGGGTCGTGATGGGATATCATACGGACCTATGTGCGCGACGCAGGTGATGGCCATGAATCGCATCCTCAGCCCGGTGCTTGAGTACGCCCGCAGTTATGAAGCCGATCGCACGCCGACCTGGCACAAGTGCGCCGGGAAGCGCGTGGACATGCATTGCCACTCGACATTCTCCGACGAGACGCTGCGCTGGGTGCCGGGACTGGTTTATCACCCGATGCTTACGCCGGAGCAGACGTACGATCTGGCCAAGTCGCGCGGCATGGACTTCGTAACCCTGACCGACCACGACACGATCGACGGCTGCAAGGACCTGCTCGATCGGCGCGGCGACCTGCGCGACTTCATCGTCGGTGAGGAAGTCTCGGTCGCGTTCCCCGAAGACGGCACGATCGTCCACGTCAACGTGTACGACCACGACGAAGAGCAGCATCGCGAGATTCAGCGGCTGCGCGGCAACATGTACGAGCTGGTCGCCTACTTGCGGCAGATCGACAAGCTCTACGTCATCAACCACCTGACCTGGACCGAGCAGCACCGCGTGCTGAAGCCCTGGCAGATCGAGGCGATGCTGGACCTGTTCCCGGCGTTCGAGGGGCTCAACGGCACGCGCAGCTATGCACATAACGCGTTCGCGTGGTATGCGACGCGCGGACACGACAAGACGCTGGTCGCGGGGAGTGACTCACACACTAACCGCGTGGGCACGACCTATACGCTGACCGCCGGCGAGACGCGGGCCGAGGTGCTCGGCAACATCCGGGCTGGCCATACGGCGATGTGCGGTGCATTTGGTACGCCGGAGAAACTGGCGGATGACGTGCGGCTGGTGATGCAAGGCGAGCTTGAGCGGCGTTTGGCGCAGGCTGGCAGCG
>JAFGRR010000298.1 GCA_016935035.1 Phycisphaerae bacterium
ACGCCGTCGAGGCAGGCGTAGTAGACGTCACCGGGCATGGCGGTCTCAGTATCGCCTCCCGAGTAGGCCAGGACGTAGAGGTCTTTCGCCGGAATGACATCGTCATCGCCGCCGATGATGACATAGTCGATGCCATCATTGAGGTAGGCATTCTGGATGTAAGCGCGAATGTTGTCGGGGTTGGAGCTACCGATGTCAGTCGTGGTGCGGATCTCGGTCGGGACGCCGTTGGCGTCGTGGTAGGTCTTGAGCGGCGTGAACGAGCTGGCGTAGGCATCAGTCGTGATGATCAGCAAGGAGTAGGACCGCGCGCCGCGAATACCGGCGGCCTCGTAGGACGCGACGGCGACGGGGTTGTCGACCTTGGTGCTGACGGCGGCCGCGTCGCCGGGCAGGCCACGCAGCATCTCGCTCACGCGGCCAGTAGGTGTTGTGTGCACAACGGTGGTTAGCTTGGGATAGTAGAACAGCTCGCCGGTGCTCGGGATGTACTCGACCGGGTTCAGCTTAAGCGTGAGGATCTGGTAGCCGCGGAAGCCCTGCACGCCGATGCTCTCGAAACGCTCGGCGGGGAATGGCTGGGCGGAAGCGTAGATGGCCTCGTTGGGAGCCGTTGCGCCGGCCGCTGGGACGTCGGGGCGCAGCGGAACCGGCTGCTGCACGGGCTCGATGCGGAGATCAGTGGCAACCAGGACCGGGTCACCGGTAATGATCTCGACACTGGCGACATCGGTGCCAAGCGGGAGCAGGATGCTGGCTCCGCTGGCCGGCAGCGCGGGCTGGCCGGCGTTGCCGCAATTCGCGACGCCGGACATGATCACTCGGTCAAACATCTCGCCGGCAATCTCGACACTGGCGATCTCCGGATGATCAAAGGCATAGTCAACGGTGATGGCGGCGTCCGAGGCCGCTGCGAATTGGCCCGCCTGACCGAACGCGGCGCCGACGCCGACGCCCGCTACCGCTAGGATGATCAAGCTACACTTACACATGAGCCCACCTCTTCTGATCCCTGGCATGATCCATGCTCCTTGTTTGAATACTCCGGCATTGAGGCACCCACCCGGCAACCCCGGTACGGCCTTGTTGGCTGGCGCGACTACGTAACCGATAATCAGCCTCCCTGTCTGGCTGCAACCTGACCCGCGACCCACCGCCGATGGTAGGCTAGGTCAGTATCGGTCTTGTTCGAGCTCGCTTCCATCCGATTCAAGGCGTGAACCACGCACCCGGCCGGTTTTTCGCGCACGACGCGAAGCCGCTACCCGGACACGTACGCGATAGGACCGCGTAGTCCAATGTCCAGTATACCCGATCGCGGGTACTGATTTGTAGGGAATTGTCGTTGGTTGTCGAGCAGGTTGCAGACGCCGGTCTGAGGCGCTGTGTCAACGCGTGATGAGGGCGACAAAGGCGTCCACATCGAAGATGTCCACCATACCGTCGCCATTGCAGTCCGCCAGGAGACGGTCACAAGCTGGCAGCGCGGCGGCATAGCCTGGTGGATTGACGATTGCAAGCACAAAGGCATCTACATCGTCGACGCCGATAATGCCGTCGCAATCAACGTCGCCGGTGCCGGCGGTGCAGATGAAACGGGAGGCCTGGACTGCGTCTATGGCGGCCTCGATGACATCACCGGGCGACTTGTCAGCAACGACGATGCGCAGGCGGACGATCGGCGAAGCGGAGATCTCTTGACCAACGGGGATCTGATCGGTGCGCCAGAGGGCGGAGGCAACGGTGTAGGTTCGCACGGTCTTCCAGGTCAGGCCAGCCTCGTCGGTCGAGACCTCGACCTTCATCGAGTCCTCGCGGCCGATCTCGCCCTCGGGCATGTCATTGAGCCAGTAGGCGTAGTGGATTACGCCGCCGCGTTGCATATCGAAAGGCGGCGAGGTCAGAATCGTCGAGCCTTCGTCCACATCCGCATCGCCTGCGCGGTTGGCGGTGACGTAGCACCAGCGTGAGCCGTCGTGGTCGGTCGGCGGGTCGCCGCGCTGATCGTTCACGGGAATGCCGCGCTCCCAGTAACCAGCCTCGGCATTGCCGGTGACCGACCAGCCGGCGTCGGTCGAGAAGTCGTCCGCGAATGCGACTTGGAGACTGCCGATGGCGAGTTCGTGTCGGGCGAGCGGGGCGTTGCGTGGGCTGAGAACCTCGCTGCCGCCGTCGCCGGTAACACCGATGTAATACTCCACCTCGTCGCCGCAATTGGCGGGTGGTAGAGTCGCTTGGTACAGGTTTCCGCCGATCGCCGTTAGCGGCGTGCTGTCGAAGGGCCCGTCGGTGAGGCGATAGTGCAGCGTGGCGGTGTTTGGTTGGCAGGTCTCGGTGCCGTCGATGATCTGGACGACGACAGGCGTGGGCGCATTGCGTTCGGCGTATGTCGGCAATCCGTCGGGGAATGCGATTTCGAGCGGAGTCGCGGGACCGCCGCGCGCCACGATTTCGACATCGTCGATGTTCCAGCCGCAGTATTGCCAAATGATGTCGGTGGTTCCCATCGTCCAGCGCAAGTAGACGGTCGGCTGATTGTCGGCGACGTTGGCTACGTTGTAGTCCCTGAGCGTCCAACGGCCATCGGCGACCTCGCTGGTGTTTTCCCAAGCGCGGTGCCACGTGACGCCGTCGTTGCTCACGTGCAGGTACGCATGGTCGAAACGCCCGTCCTCGACGCCGAGCCAGCGACGAAAGCGGACATGCACGTCATTGAGGCCGGTGCAGTCGATCGCGTCGCTCGTGAGATGTGTTTCGGCGAGGCGCGGCTCATAGTCGCCGGCCAGGTTGTAGCCGAAGATGTTTGGCCCGGAGTAGCCGCTGTTGGGATCGGGAAAGCCGTAGGCGCCGCCAGCGCCGAGCGGCTGGCCCCAGGCCCACAGGCCTTCGCCGGTCCAGCCGGGATCGATATCCATCGACCACTCGTGGACAACCGCCGGCACGCCCACGTCGAGCACGATGGTGCGCGTGGTGTCGCCGACGTGATCGGTGGTATTGACGAAGTGGAGCGCGGCTTCGTGGCGACCGTTTGGCAACAGTGCGGCGGCATCGTTCAGTGCTGCTTCGATGGTGATCGCCGACAGGCCGTTGAGCACGCCGGCCGTGTCGGCCAGGGAGATCCAATCGACGTCGCTGAATGCGGCGAATGCAATCTCGTCGTCGCCGACGTTCTCCAGCGTATAGGCGATTGACGCGTTCGTGAATGGCCCACCGCGCGGCCCGTCGGCATCGATGCCGACCGGGGGGCTGGCGCGCAGGCCGCGCTGTGGCTGATAATCCACGTAGCAGGCGGCGTTACCTATGTCCAGGCACTCGTACTCGATGCGCATATAGCCGTCTTCGCCCCAATTGGGGCCCCAGGAATTGCGCACGATCCAGACGCCGGCGGTCCCTTGTGTATCATCCCAGCCAACGATGGTGACGGCATGGTTGAGGTTTGGATTGTCACAGGCGTTGAAGATGCCGCCCCGGTAGGCAAAGAACGCACCGTTGGTGTATACGGTCGCGGAAACCGGGCCGTAGTCGAGGATGGCCTGCTTGATGTTCTCGACGGAGGGCAGGGCACGGCCGGTGCCGATGTAGGCCCAGTCGGCGATGCGGTACGGGTGTTGGTTGGGGCAGTTGCACGGACTAGCCTGAGCTTCGTAGGGATAGTCAGCTTCGAGCACGGCCCCGGAATCGCCGCAAAGGCCCGGGCGATCCTGGTGGTAGTCGTGGGCCCACCAGCCGCCGACACAGTCGAAGCCGCTCTGGTTGCAGCTTACGAGCCACTGCTCGGAGAGATCGACTTCGATGCCCTCCTTGATGACGATGTTGCATTCGAGCGGACCGACAGTGCCAAACGCCCAGCACGAGCCGCAGGCCCCCTGGTTGCGAACCGGCGGACAGCCGCCGTAGTCGCGCCAATCGAACTGCGCCGGCAGCGATTCCGTGTCCCCGATCAGAGCCCGGCGAGCAGTGGCGGGGTCCGCGGTCCGAGCCCGAGCGGAAGTGAGCGGGTATATTCCAAAC
>JAFGRR010000299.1 GCA_016935035.1 Phycisphaerae bacterium
GCCGAGCGCGCCGCCTGGGAGGAAGCCGCGGAAGAGAGCGAAGCGCCAGAAGACGACGAATAGCCTGGCGACAGCCCATCAAGCAATCGATCTCGGCACTCCCGTTGCCGGCGTTTTTGCGGCGGCGGGAGTGCTGTTTTGGTGCGCGACGCCTGCCTGCCACCGAGCATCCGACAAGTTCCGACATATCGGTCCCACCAGACAGAGCCCCAGGCTCAAACTGTGGGCTTTCCCGTGCCACTGACGGCGAGAGCCCGCGACCCTGCGAGCATGCTCACATGTCGCATGATCGCTGATCGCGCTTTGTCCATGCTAGCGCCACAGCTATACTGGAATCACGCGATGTCCGCGCGGCAGCCGCGCCGTCACCATGGAGAAGATCTGCCCATCGACGGCCGTGGCACCGCATCACTTGCACAACGGGTCCCATTGCAGGAGGTCACAGATATGTTCCGTGCACGCATGGCCAGAATCGGTTGCTTTCTACGCCACGGAGCTGTTCTCCTGTCGATAGTAGCGCTCGCGGCCGTATCCAGCGCCGCCGCTACGCCCATCGCGACGACCAGTGTGACCGTAGCGGTTGGTCCGTACGAGCTGACCGACGTGGCCGATGGCCCCACCATCAACATCGCCGGCTTCGGACGCGTGCCCGCCGCTGGGCACCCCATGTTGCCATCACGGATCTTCGCAATCGCCATCCCGCCCGGCGCCGAAGTCATCGACGTGACGTACGACAGCGGCGAAGGTGTCGAGCTGCCCGGATCGCACTGCATCTCCCCCGTGCCGCTGCCGCGCGTGATCGGCGAAGAGAACCCGGCGGCCCGCGAGCTGATGGAGCGCGATTATCAGTCCAACTATGCCGCCGTTTATCAGAGTGACGCAGTCTTCCCCCGCGACCCGGTCGAGTTCGTGCGTACAGCCGGCTATCGCAAGTACAACCTCGTGGATGTGCGCGTCACGCCATTCGCGTACCAACCGCTGTTTGGAAAACTCGTTTACTACCCCGACCTGACGGTCAACGTGCGCCACACGATCCCCGGGCCGGACGTACGACCGATGGTGGACAACCTGCCGCGTACCGAGCGCGTCGCGGCCAAGATGATCCTCAACCACACCGACGCTCAGCAGTGGTACTCCGACGCCGGTGTGCGCGGCCGCGGGCTGAACGACTTTGTCATCATCACGCTTGATTCACTGACAAACGCCGTCGCCCCGCTGGTCAACTGGGAGACGCTCAAGGGTCGCAATGTCGAGGTTGTCACAACGAGTTGGATCAACGCCAACTACACCGGCTACGACCTGGCAGCCAAGATGCGTGCCTTCCTGATCGAGAAATACCCCGCCGAACAGTGGGGCATCGAGGACGTACTGCTCGTCGGTAGTTACGACGATGTTCCCATGCGCCGCACCGCGCAGGACGTCGGCTATGGCGAGCCCGAGACAGACTTCTACTACGCCGAACTCTCCCAGCCGGACAGCGCGTCGTGGGATTCGGATGGCGACCATCTCTATGGCGAGAGCACCGACACCATCGACTTCTACAACGAAGTCATCGTCGGCCGCATCCCGTGGAGTGACGCCGGTACCGTCGCGGACATCTGTCAGCGCTCGATCGCCTACGAGCAGACCGACGATCCCGCCTACAAGAAGAACATCCTGCTGCTCGGCGGCTACTTCTGGGACGACACCGATAACGCCGAACTCATGGAAGCCAAGGTCAACCAGTCCTGGATGACCGACTGGACCATGACACGCATGTACGAGAAGAACGCGGACTACTGGTCAACCTTCGATTGCGACTACCCGCTGCTGCACGCGAATGTCATGGCCGTCTGGCCCACCTGCCAGTTTGCCTTCGTCAACTGGGCCGGCCACGGCTCACCGACATCGTCACACATCTACGGGCTCGGCGCGCCGGCGTTCATCAGCTCGTCGGACTGCCCATCGCTCAGCGACGATTACCCCGCGATCATCTTCGCCGACGCCTGTAGCAACTCGGACACCGATCATCTCAACATCGGCCAAGCCATGTTGCAGCACGGGGCCGTCGGTTTCGTCGGCGCGACAAAGGTCGCCTACGGCTGCGGCGGCTGGAATAGCCCTTACGATGGTTCGAGCCAGTCCCTGGACTACTTCTTCACCACCTGTGTTACCTCGGGCAATTACACCCAGGGCCAGGCGCACCAGTGGGCCCTGCGCGAGATGTACCAGAGCGGCCTCTGGTACTCCACCAAGTACGAGACCTTTGAGTGGGGGGCGCTGTGGGGCAATCCAAACCTCGGAATGGTCGCCTACGACCCGCCGCCACTGATCATCACGCTGCCCAGTGGCGCGCCGGAGACGATGTTGCCCAACACGGCGATTACATTCGATGTCCAAATCGCAAGCGGCATGGAAGACTACGCCAGTGGCAGCGCCGTGCTGAATTACCGCTATGACGGCGGCACATTCCTGACCACCCCCCTCACGCATGTCGATGGTGATCTCTTCCAGGCCGAGCTTCCAGCCGGCGGTTGTTCCGCGACGCCCGAGTTCTATATCAGCGCCAGCGGCGACGGTGGGTCAACCGTACTTGAGCCCGCCGCTGCGCCGGACACCGCCTATGTCGCCGCCATCGGCCGCCTCGTGACGCTCATGCTGGACGACTTCGAGACCGATCAGGGCTGGCTGGCCGAGAACCTCGGCGCTTCGAGCGGGTTGTGGGCCCGTGGCACGCCGGTGAACGACCCCAGTTGGGACTACGATCCCGCGGCCGACGCCGACGGCTCCGGCCAGTGCTTCCTCACGCAGAACAACCTGGGCAACACCGACATTGATGGCGGAACCGTGGCCCTGACCAGCCCCGCCATGGATCTGACCGGCGGAGGGATCACGATCAGCTACGATTACTACCTCTACCTGACGCGCGACGATGAGCAGACCGACCATCTAATCGTGGAAATCAGCGGCGCCGGCAGCGCCGGCCCGTGGACCGAAATCGCCCGGCACAGCAGCAACGGCGGAGTGGCCTGGCGCTCGCACAGCATCGACCAAGCCGCCCTCGACGCGGCAGGTGTGACGCTCACCAGTAACATGTGTGTCCGCTTCCTCGCTAACGATGCCGACACCCAGAGCATCGTCGAGGCCGGCCTCGACGGCTTCCAGGTGACCAGTTTCACCTGCCAGGAGGAATTCGAGCTGGGCGATATGGACTGCGACGGCACCGTCGACGTCTTCGACATCGACGCATTCGTGCTCGCGC
>JAFGRR010000300.1 GCA_016935035.1 Phycisphaerae bacterium
GATAGCGTTCTGCGCGATGGCCGCGATGATCGGCCTTCAGTTCTCGCTGACATCTAAGAAGACCGTGCAGGCCGTCATGATCAGTACTTCAATCGTGCTGGGTGCCTGCGGCCTGCTCACACTGTGCGGGTTCGCTATTTCGCAGCAAAGCGCCGAGGTCGGCGCCGTGGTGTTGCCGTTCACCCCCTTCCCCGCCATGCAGGCTCTCATAGACCCGGTGTCACTGTTCGGTGCCGGCAGCCCCACCGCCTCGGCGCAGGCGCAGGTGCGCATTATCCGCATCATCACCAGCCTGATTTCGGCCGCGATCTACCTCGGCATCACGTTCAGCCTGTACAAGAACATGGTGCGCGGCTTTGACATGATTGTGCGCCGGCAGTCGGCGTAACCGTGTTCGCTCAGGCGACGCTTGGCGCCGTCTCTGCCGCCGGGCTTGTGATGGGTGTGTCCGGAACGAATCTCGAGTCCGGAGCCGGGCATACCGTGGCTGGAACGCCGGCCACGCGTGCCGCGGGAGCCACGTCACGAATGACAACAGCACCCGGGGCGACTTGGGCGGCCTGGCCCAGTCGGCGACCGGGAATCACGCACGCGCCGATGCCGACCTCGACGAGATCCTCGGCGATGACTCCACCCGCCAGCCGGACCGCCGGCGCCAGAAACACGCCATCGCCCAACTGGTTGTCATGCTCAATGATGCAGCCCGGCGAGAGCACGGTGTGGCTGCCGATCTTGGCGTGTACGCAGATGGTTACGCGGGCTCCGATGAGTAGATGTCGGCCCAGCTTGGCCGAGGGCGAAATCGACACCAGCGGATGAATGGCCGAAACCAGGCGAGCCCCGCGTTGCTCCAGTAGCTCGGCGATCCGAATCCGCGTGGCATTGTCCCCGATCGCAACCACCACGTTCTCGACCCCCAGCGCCAGCACATCCGGCCAACTGTCGAGCCCGCCGTAGACTTCGAGCCCGTCAATGTTGCGGCCGTGCTTGTCCGGGTCGGAGTCGAGGAACGCGACCGGCCAATAGGCCTCGCCCTGTCGCAGGTTGTCGCAGACCATGCGTCCGAGCCCCCCGGCTCCGTAGATCGCCACTTGAGCCATGCGTGATACCTCTCTACCTATGCCATATCGGCCGGACGGCGACCGTGACTGATGCCGGAAGAAAGGGTGGCTACGCCGCTCGTGTCGGGTAACATGTAGCGGCCGACGTCTTGTCGGTCGTTGTAGTGACCGGCGACCGTGATTGATCGCCGGCGAGCCGACCGGGTGATGCAGGAGACCCTGGACATGACGCGATTGCTGCTGATCACGAGTTTACTGCTGCTGGCGGGTCTCGGGGCGGCGGATGACCAGCTCAAGGAAGTCCCCGCGGACACGCCGACCAGCCAACCGGCCGTGAGCGAGGACGAGCATAGTGGCCGCACCACGCGCAAGCCGTTCGAGGATGCCATCCTGCGGGAACTGCTGAAGGATGCAGATCGGCCGCGCCTGATCAACCCGGAGGATCCGGACAGCATGACCGCGGCCCCGACAGGGGCGACGCCCGAGCCGACTGATTCTTCGCTGATGCTTGAGGGCACGATCATCGTGGAGCGGCCGGCGACGCTGAGCAAGTCCGACGAGCGCACGGAATTGACGTTCAAGCTATCGGACGGAAAGCGGACGGTCACAATGGAGCTGTTGCCGAACAGCTTGCTCGAGCTGGCCGAGACCGCCGCAGTTGCCGGAGTCGATGAATTCATCATCTCTGGCGAGGTAACTCGTTATCACGGAAGGAATTATATGATCCTCCGCAAGGTTGTGCACCGTCTCGACCACGGCAACCTGTCGCCGTAAAAATAGATAATATGGGAAGGCTTGAAGATTTCTTGGTAGAACATTTTCCCTTCAAGTCTTGCTTTATCTAGTTAGGGGGCCCGCCATATTGTGTAGCGACTATCCGGCACGTCATCCCATAGGACGCCACCCGTTTCACGATACAGTGTTTGCCCTTATTAACTAGGCGATAGCGCAAATGGGTAACTTGTGCGCCTGGCGACCAATAATGAACTGTGCTATTACTTATATATCGCATCTGCTGACAGGCGGGCGAAAGAAACGAGTGGAGGCCGCAGCCCAAGTCCCGCCTGAACGAAACTGACAAGTGGATCCCGGTCGATAGGACTCATGGACGGGTTGCGGACGACCGTTTGCATCGGTTGAGAACGGAAGCTTCGCCGATGCATACTTACAAAACAGGCTTGTAACCTCCTGGCTTGAAGAGGTTTTCGCTTCCGGGTGGATTCGACAACTAGACGTTCTCGCCCATCAAAACGCCCTTATACCAGCGCTTGATGGTCCCCTCGCTCGAAACCCAACCCCCTGAGAACGTCGGGTGCGAATCCGCCCGGCTCTTTTTTGCGCCCCATTCGCCGATTTCTCGGCACGGAATTCCCCGCCACGCAACACCTCGCCCGCGTGCCACTGCTCTGTGAGCCGCGCATCCACGCGCCAGTTTTCGCTGGATCGTCTCTTGGACCGACTTAGCTCTCCGCGCCGACGGGGGTCTCGGCGACATCGATCTGGGTGCTTGCCCGGTTGCTGTCCTTGAACAGCGCCAAGAACACGGCCGCTATGACAGCCGCCATGACGCAGGGGATTAGCCAGATGTTCTGCCAACCGCGGGAGACAACTTCCTGTGTCGCCGGGTCGACAGTGGTGTATTTGCCCACGATCTTGCCGATGACCTGCGCGCCGATGAGCATGCCCAGACCCTGCGTGATGAGCACGAGGAATCCTTGGGCCTGGCCGCGGATCTTGGCACCGGCCACCTTGTCGACGTATATCTGGCCAGTGACGAAGAAGAAGTCGTAGCAGATGCCGTGCAGCATGATGCCGCCGAGCACCATCCACTTGATCTGTTGATCCGCGGCGCCAGCGAAGAGCCCATAGCGAGCGATCCACGCGAACATCCCGACCGCCAGCATCCATTTCACGCCGAGTCGCGCGAAGAAAAGCGGCATGACCAGCATGAAGAAGATCTCGGACATCTGCCCGGTGGACATGATGGTGGCGGTCTGCTCAAAGCCGGTCGCGCCCGCGTAGATTCCCGCGAACGCGTAGTAGGCTGCCAGAGGAATGCAGATCAGGAAGGAGCTTGCCGCGAACACCGCGAATGACCGCTCCTTCAATAGAACCAGCGCATCCAGACCAAGCGCGTCGCGAACACTGAAGGCCTTGCCCTTGGCCGGCGGCGGTGTGTGCGGGAGGCCGAAGCTCAGAACGCCCAACAGAATCGCCGCGCCGCCCGCGACGTAGAACTGCATCGCTTCCTTGTCAGCGTGATAAACGGAACTGACAACAACATTGGCGATGATCCAGCCAATTGTCCCGAAGACGCGGATCAGTGGAAACTGCTTCTCCTGATTGGTCAGGTTGTGGAACGCCAGTGTGTTCGTAAGGCCGAGCGTCGGCATGTAGAAGATCATGTGAACGAGCAAACAGAGAACGAACGGCCAGTGCGAACCACCGTTGGTCGGCACGAACTGTGGAGCGATCAGCAAGGCGGCACCGCCGAGCAAATGCATTACACCAAGCACACGCTCAGTAGCGAAGAACCGGTCGGCAATCATGCCAAGGAAGAACGGGCTGATGATCGCGGCGATGGGGCCGACCGAGTACGCCATCGCGACCCCCGCGCCCATGCCCTTAGCTTCCATGAATAGGCCGGTGGTCACATACCACGCACCCCAGACAAAGAACTGCAAGAACATCATGATGGAGAGTTGGGCGCTTACGAATGTGCCGGATGCTGGTGATTTTGACATGGGCGGTTTCCGTCCTCGGTGATCCAGGAGTCTCGTCGCCGGCGATCGCCGCGCGGACTCGTCCAGAGTGACGATGTAGATTGTGTCGCGTTCTACGCCCGGACGGCCAAGACGTCAAGCCGCGGGGCGTTGGCCACGCGCGTTAGTAGCGTCGGCCCCGCGCGGCCGACGTAGGACGTCGTGAACGCCCCGCAATCCTACGTTGCCCGCCGGGGGGCAACGCTACACGCCACCGCGCGTCGGGCGATCGCTACTTAAAGTGTTGGAGCCGGCTTACGATGCGGCGGAGGTTGGCGGGGGTGGCGAAGATTTCGGACGGCACGTGCACACGCGACTCGCCGCTGGCGCACCAGCGGATGCCGACCTCCTTGATGCGATAGCCCAGCCGCTCGGCCAGCCCCAGCACCTCACAGTCGAACAGCCAGCCGTCCTCGCGCTGTCTTCCGAAGAGCTCCTGGGCCGCAGCCTGCCTGAAGAGCTTGAAGCCGCACTGCGTATCGCGGATCCCCGGCAGCAGCATGCGCCTCCGCCAAGCCCGAAACACCCATGCCGGCCAGCGACGCGACCACGGCTGTGGCGGGTCGAGCACCGACTCCGGCAGGTCGCGCGAGCCGATAACGATGTCATACCCGCGTTCGACCCACGGCAGCAGCTTGCCAAGTTCCTCGATCGGCGCGGACAGGTCGGCGTCGCACATCAGACACAACTCGCCGCGCGCCGCGAGCATCCCGCGCCGCACGCTGTGGCCCTTGCCGCGATTGGTGTCGTTGTGCAACAGTTTCAGGTTCGCGTCGCCGGCAGCACGCGAACGCACGACATCCGCCGTCCCGTCGTGACTGCCGTCGTCGATGATGATTAATTCAGTCGGCAGGTCGTGACCGCGCGTGTATGCGAGAATGGCGTCGAGCGCCCCCGGCAACCGGCGCTCTTCGTTGTACGCCGGTACGACGATCGACAGCTTGGGGGCCGAGTCCGGCGGTGGTGGTATTTCCTGGCGGTTTTCCGCCACAGTGCACAGTCCTTGTTGGCGGGCCTTTCGCCCCGAGCCGCGACCGTGAGGGAGCGGTTGCCGCAAAAAGCACTTAATCGCCGACGCAACCGCTCCCTTACAGTCGCGGCTCGGATTCTGTCCGCCACGCTGTCCGTTTTCGCGTGGTCTATGCAAAATCACGCACATACCTGCTTCTGAGCAATGTTCTTTGGCAACCACCGAGCCGTACGGCCCAAGAACAGTGGCACCCGGCGGTGCTGCAACACACGGTCACGTGCCACGATAGCCCGGGCCGTGATATCCGGCAAACCGTGCGTCCTGGGCGATGGCGGCGTCATCGTGATTGACGCTGCGCGGCATGTTTCGGTACAGTTCAAGACTGGTTTACCACGGGATTTGCGGGTGGCTACGTACGAGGTATGGAATGGACAGGCAACACAAGCAGCAAAACGAGGCGGGGATCACGCGCCGTGAATTCGTGACAGCGGCGGCGGCCACGGGCGCCGGCCTGATGATGGGCATGCCGGCCTGGGCCCAGGAGGCTCCCGCCGTTGGCAAGGGCGACGAAATCACCATCGCCATGATCGGCCCCGGCAGCCAGGGACGCAACCTGCTGACCAAGTGCGTGAAGATCCCCGGCGTGCGCTTCGTCGCCATCTGCGACATCTGGCCGTACAACCGCGACTACTCCGCCAACATTCTGAAGAAGTACGACCAGCCCGTAAACACGTATGAAGACTATCGCGACATGCTGGCGAAGGAGAAGAACCTCGATGCCGTCATCATCGCGACGCCCGACTGGATGCACTCCGAGCACACGGTCGGCTGTCTGAAGGCCGGCAAGCACGTGTACTGCGAGAAGGAGATGTCCGCCGTCGTGGACGACGCGCGGGCGATGATTGCCGCGCAGCGCGAGAGCGGTAAGCTGCTCCAGATCGGCCACCAGCGCCGCAGCAACCCGCGCTACTGGCACGCCCTCAAGCTGATTGAAAAGGACAAGGTCCTCGGCCAGATCACGCACGTCTACGGCCAGTGGAACCGGGCCCAGCCCTACGAGGTCGGCTGGCCCAAGGGCAAAGAGCTCGACGCTGACACGCTCAAGCGCTACGGCTACGAAGACATGGACCACCTGTGCAACTGGCGCTGGTACCA
>JAFGRR010000301.1 GCA_016935035.1 Phycisphaerae bacterium
GAACACGTTGTTGGACTGTCCGATGTGAATCTGCCGGCCGTTGTATTCGACGGGCGCGAAGGGGCTGCCCGTGGCGACCAGGGCGCGGCCCTCGGTCCAGTTGATGGCTTCGGTTGGCGTGCACTCGGCCTTATGGGTCGGGTTGCTCAGTGGCATGATTACGGGGCGTTCGACGTGCTTGGCCATTTCCTCGATCATGGCGCGCGTGAACAGGCCGGGCTGAGCGGTGGCGCCGATCAGGATCGTGGGCTTGAAGGCGGCCACGAGCCCCTCGGGCGTCAGGCCCGCCGGGTCGATGTTGTAGTGTTGCAAGACTTCGGGTGTGGCGGCGAACTGGCGATTGTGCATGTCCGCAATCGGGCGTCCCGTGTGCAGCAGGCCGTCGATGTCGTACTGGAGCTGCGCCAGACTGACTTCCTCTGTTGTCATACCCTCGGTGCGCATGGCCGTGGCCATCAGTTGGGCGATGCCGGTGCACGCCTCGCCGGCGCCCATGTACATGATGCGTTGGTCGCGCAGCTTGGTGTTGGTGGCGCGCAGGGCGGCGAAGATGCCGGCCGATGCGACGCTGCCGGTGCCCTGGATGTCGTCGTTGAATGACGGGATGCGCTTGCGATAGCGCTGCAGCAGTGTGAAAGCCTGGTCTTTGTGGAAGTCTTCCCACTGCACGATCGCATGGGGGAAGACCTCGCGGACACCTTGGACAAACGCCTCGACGAACTCATCGTATTCGCGTCCGCGCAGGCGGCGCTCGCGATAACCCATGTAGAAGGGGTCGTTCAACAGCTCCGAGTTATTCGTTCCCACGTCGAGGCTGATCGGCAGGCACAGCGACGGATGGATGCCGGCGCCGGCGACGTACAGCGCCAGCTTGCCGATCGGAATGCCCATGCCGCCGGCGCCCTGGTCGCCCAGACCCAGGATACGTTCGTTGTCGGTCACGACGATCAGGCGAACGTCGGGGTGCGGTGTGTTGCGGAGCAACTGCGGAATGCGGTCCTTATCGTCGGGCGTGATCCAGAGCCCGCGGGCCGAGCGGAAAATGTGCGTGAACTGCTGGCAGGCCTTGCCGACTGTCGGCGTGTAGACGATCGGCATGTATTCGGCGAGGTTCTCGACCAGCACACGGTAAAAGAGCACCTCGTTACGCTCTTGCAGCGCGACCAGACCGATGTACTTTTCGAGGTCGTCCGACTTGGCCGCGATGTGCTCCTTCTCCAACTGCACCTGCTGCTCGATTGTGCTGTCCTTGGGCGGCAGCATGCCTGAGAGGCCGAACTGGTCGCGTTCGGCACGCGTGAAAGCCAGCCCCTTGTTCGTCGCCGGGTTCTTCAGCAGCCACGCGCCGCGCTTACTGGTCTCGATTTTGCGCGGCGGACAGATGTTACTCAGCTCTCGTGCGTCTCTCATTCCAACAGCTCCTGTGGTCCATACGTTGGCGCTGGTCAATCCCTCAGCTCCTTGGCTTCGCTGGCTGAAGCGCGGCGGCAGGTTTCCGGGAAGGGCATGGTAGCGAGTTCTCGCGCTCAGGCAGTGGGGGGGACGATAGTTGTCGCGCCTCCGCCCAGTTGCGTTGCATGAGCATAGATTCCCGCGACCGCCGCGGCGCATGCGCTGTCCTGCGGCTTGTCGCAGTCCAGCAACTTAAGCATCCGGTCGCGCTCACGCAAGGGCACACCTATGACTCGGCGGTGCGTTGCTCGCCCACGGCGGCGGCGTGACGTTCGCGGCCAGCCACTGCTTCTTTCGGCCGATGGGGCCTGCAATGATTGCCCGAAATCCTGAGTTGTCCGGCACAGCCTGGCTGCGTCGTGAGACAGATGCGCCAGGCGGGGTTGGCGGGCGGGAATCCCCCGCAGGCGGCTGCGCCATAATCCCCATGTCCGTGACGATTCGGTCGGCGATCAGCCGCGAAAGTGGCGTAACTGCTTGATTCTCCGTGGTTAGCGCGCCCTGACTGGACGGCATGGCTTTTGCTTGACAGAATGGCCCGGGGCCGGTGACTATCCGGCCTCGTGGGCTAGCGCGGTCGCCTCATGACCGTTCCCGCCACCGAATTTGATCTAACTTCTTGTGGATGATCGATTTGTTGTGTACGCAGGAGAGTCTTCTATGAGCACACGGCGCATGGTCACGATCGACGGCAACCAAGCCGCCGCGCACGTCGCTCACGCATTGAGCGAAGTCATCGCCATTTATCCGATTACCCCGTCTTCGCCGATGGGCGAATGGTCGGACGAGTGGTCGGCGGCGGGCCGCACGAATGTCTGGGGCACGATCCCGCTAATCCAGGAAATGCAGAGCGAAGGCGGGGCGTCTGCCGCCGTCCATGGTGCCGCCATGAGCGGCGCGCTGACGACGACGTTCACGGCGTCGCAGGGTCTGTTGCTCATGATCCCGACCATGTTCAAGATGGCGGGCGAGCTGACACCGACCGTCTTCCACGTCACCGCGCGAACCGTCGCGACACACGCACTGAGCATCTTCGGCGATCACAGCGACGTGATGGCCGTGCGCTCGACGGGCTATGCCCTGATCGCTTCCGGCTCGATCCAGGAAGTGATGGACATGGCACTGATCTCGCACGCCTCGTCGCTCGAATCGCGGTTGCCGTTCCTGCATTTCTTTGATGGGTTCCGCAGCTCGCACGAGGTGCAGAAGATCGAGGAGCTGACATACGACGACATGCGCGCCATGATCAGCGAAGAGGCCATCGCGGCGCATCGCAGTCGTTCGCTGACCCCTGATCGCCCGACGCTCAAGGGTACGGCCCAGAACCCGGATGTGTTCTTCCAGGCGCGTGAGACGATTAACCCGTTCTACGACAAGTGCCCGGCGGTCGTCCAGGCCGTGATGGATCGCTTCGCCAAGATCGTCGGACGCCACTACCACCTGTTTGACTACGTAGGCGCGCCGGACGCCGAACGCGTCATCGTACTGATGGGCTCGGGCGCCGAGGCGGCGCACGAGACGGTTGACTACCTGACTGCCCAGGGCGAGAAGGTCGGCATCTTGAAGGTGCGGCTGTACCGCCCGTTCTCGCCGAAGGACTTCGTCGCGGCATTGCCCAAGACTGTGAAGTCGATCGCCGTGCTTGATCGCACCAAGGAGCCCGGCTCCGACGGTGAACCACTGTACAAGGACGTCGTGACTGCCATGGCGCAGTTGCTCGCGGACGGCGAGTTGGGCATGCCGGCCATGCCGCGGATCGTCGGCGGGCGCTACGGCCTGTCCAGCAAGGAATTCTCGCCAGCGATGGTCAAGGCGATCTTCGACAGTCTGCGTCAGAGCAAGCCGAAGAACTTCTTCACCATTGGCATCACCGAAGATGTGACGAATTCGAGCCTCGACGTGGATTACGGCTTCGAGATCGAGGCGGACGACGTTGTCCGGGGCATGTTCTTCGGGCTCGGGGCGGACGGCACGGTCGGGGCCAACAAGAACTCGATCAAGATCATCGGCGAGGGCACCGACGACTACGCCCAGGGCTACTTCGTGTACGACTCGAAGAAGGCCGGCTCGATGACAGTGTCGCACCTGCGTTTCGGCCCGCGGCCGATCCGTTCGACGTATGTGATCAACTCGGCGAATTTCGTCGCTTGTCACCACTGGCCGTTCCTCGAGAAATTCGAGATTCTCGGCAGTGCCGCGCCGGGCGCGACGTTCCTGATCAACAGCCCTTTCCCGCGTGAAGAGACCTGGAATCGGCTGCCGCGCAAGGTGCAGCAGCAGATCATCGACAAGAAGCTCAAGGTCCATGCGATCGACGGCTACCATGTCGCCAAGGAAACCGGCATGGGCGGGCGCATCAATACGATCATGCAGACCTGCTTCTTCGCGATCTCCGGCGTGCTGCCGCGCGAAGAAGCGATCGCCAAGATCAAGGCTGCGATCAAGAAGACCTACGAGAAGAAGGGCGAGGCGGTCGTCAAGGCCAACTGGAACGCCGTCGACCAGGCCCTCGAGAACATGTACGAGATCAAGGTGCCCGAGACGGCCACCAGCACGCTGGAGATGCCACCGCTGGTTTCCCCCGAGGCGCCCGAATTCGTGCGGAATGTGACGGCGGAGATGATCGGCTTCCGCGGCGATAGCCTGCCGACCAGCAAGCTGTCCGTTGACGGTACCTTCCCCGTCGGAACCACGCAGTGGGAAAAGCGCAACATCGCGATGGAAATCCCCGTGTGGGATCCGGAAGTCTGCATCCAGTGCGGCAAGTGCTCGCTGGTCTGCCCGCATGCCGCCATCCGCATGAAGGTCTACGATCAGAAGCTGCTCGATGGCGCGCCGGAGACGTTTAAGTCGAAGAAGGCCATCGGCAAGGACTTCCCCGACATGGTAGTCACCATCCAGGTTGCGCCGGAAGACTGCACCGGCTGCGGCGTCTGCGTCGAAGTCTGCCCGGCCAAGAACAAGCAGGAGACGCGGCTGAAGGCCATCAACATGGAGTTCCAGCCGCCGCTGCGCGAGCTGGAGCGCGACAACTACAACTTCTTCCTGAAGCTGCCCGAGGCGGACCGTAGCACGGTCAAGCTCAACACGGTCAAGGGCTCGCAGTTCCTGCAGCCGCTCTTCGAATACTCGGGCGCATGCTCGGGCTGCGGCGAGACACCCTATGTCAAGTTGGTCAGCCAGCTCTTCGGCGATCGGGCGATCATGTCGAACGCGACCGGCTGCTCATCGATTTACGGCGGCAACCTGCCGACCTGTCCGTGGACGATGAACCGTGACGGCCGTGGGCCGGCGTGGTGCAACTCGCTGTTCGAGGACAACGCCGAGTTCGGCTTCGGCTATCGGCTGACCATTGAGCAGCAGGCGCGGTTTGCGGCCGAACTGGCCACCAAGCTGAAAACCCAGATTGGTGCCGAACTGGTGGACGCGATCCTCTCGGCCGAGCAACACACCGAGGGCGAGATTCGGGCCCAGCGCGAACGCGTCGCACAACTCAAGCAGAAGATCTCCGGTAACGGCTCGCCCGAGGCCCATAAGCTGCTCGAAGTCGCCGACATGCTCGTGAATAAGAGCGTGTGGATCATCGGCGGTGACGGTTGGGCGTATGACATCGGTTATGGCGGTCTGGACCATGTTCTGGCCCAGGGTCGCAACGTCAACGTGCTGGTGCTCGATACCGAGGTCTATTCCAACACCGGCGGCCAGATGTCGAAGGCCACGCCGCGTGGCGCCGTTGCCAAGTTTGCCGCCGGCGGCAAGCCCCAGGCCCAGAAGGATCTGGCGCTGATGGCGATGAGCTACGGTAGCGTGTACGTGGCACAGGTGGCGATGGGTGCCAACGACGCGCAGACAGTCAAGGCCTTCATCGAGGCCGAGGCGTATGACGGCCCGTCGCTGATCATCGCCTACAGCCACTGCATCGCGCACGGCATCAACATGCGCGGCGGGCTGGCGACGCAGAAGCAGGCGGTCGAGAGCGGCCACTTCCTGCTCTTCCGCTACAACCCGGATCTGGCGGCCAAGGGTGAGAACCCGTTGAAGCTCGACTGCAAGCGGCCCTCGGTGCCGTATTCCGAGTTTGCCTACAAGCAGAACCGCTTCAAGATGCTGACCAAGAGCATGCCGGAGCAGGCCAAGGCATTGATCGAGGCAGCGCAGCGCGACGTGGCCGCCCGCTGGGCAATGTACGAGCACATGGCAGCGCGACCGTTCGCCATCGGTGGCGACAGCTAGCCGGCTCTATGATCTGAACGGAACATGACGGCCGGACACCCGTGCCGGACGCCATGTTGCTGGAAACACGCTGTTTCGCGAGGCATTAGAGGGTTACGAGGCTGACATGACCGAGCCTTGTCCTCGCCGCACGAAGGGAAGCAGATAAGATGGACCTTTCCACTACTTACATGGGATTGAAGCTGAAGAACCCGTTGGTGCCGGCGGCCAGCCCGTTGTCCACTGACATCGACACCATCAAGCAGATGGAAGACGCCGGCGCGTCGGCGATCGTGCTCCACTCGCTGTTCGAGGAGCAGATCAGCTTTGACGCCGAGGAACTCGACCACTATCTGTCGCACGGAGCGGAGAGTTTCGCCGAGGCCGTCACGTACTTCCCGCAGGCTGATGAATACCGCCTCGGCCCCGAGCAGTACCTTGAGCACATTCGCAAGGCCAAGGACGCGGTGAACATCCCGATCATCGCCAGCCTCAACGGCGTGTCACTCGGCGGATGGGTCGAGTACGCCAAGCAGATGCAGGCGGCCGGGGCCGACGCGCTCGAGCTCAACGTCTACTTTATCGCGACCAATCCGCGGCTGTTCGCCGAGGATGTCGACCGCGTGTACGTCGATATCCTGGCGGCGATCAAGAACGAGGTGAAGATCCCGGTAGCTATCAAGCTCAGCCCGTTCTTCAGCGCGATGGCGGCAATGGCCAAGCGGCTGGCCGACGCCGGCGCCGACGGGCTGGTGCTGTTCAATCGCTTCTATCAGCCGGACATCGACCTCGACACGCTCGAAGTGGTGCCCAGCCTGGTGCTGAGCAGCTCGCACGAGCTGCGGTTGCCGCTGCGGTGGGTGGCCATCCTGCACGGCAATGTGCCTTGCAGCCTGGCGGCGAATTCGGGCATTTCCAGCGGTGCCGACGTTCTGAAGGCGCTGATGGCTGGTGCCGACATCGCCCAGGTGGCGTCGGTGCTGCTGCGGCACGGTGTCGGCCATCTGGCGACCATGCTGAGCGACATGCAGGCCTGGATGACTGAGCGCGAGTACGAGTCGGTCGAGCAGCTCAAGGGCAGCATGAGCCAGAAGGCCTGTGTCGAGCCCGCCGCCTTCGAGCGGGCCAACTACATGAAGGCCCTGAACTCGTACGCCTAGAAGCGGCCGGTCCAAGCTACGATCCGAGTCCGGCCAGCAATGGCCTTGCTGCCGGCATGAGTCAGCAGGCGCGCAAGTCTGTCGGCTCGGGTCGAGCCTTGCGGCGGCGCGCCAGGCGTGATCGTAGGGAGTTTCTCGCGGTCATCAATCATCATGTGCTTGAGCCCCCGCGGCACAGCGAGGGTGTCTTCGAGCATCGCGCCGCGCGCAGACATTTCCTCTTGCCACGCGTCCCAAGAGCACTCTCGCGCTGCCCGCAAGCCGCGTTTGCAGTTCACGTCCAGACTCGTCCAAAGCTACCCACCCGCGACCCCGTTCCGCGCAATCAATCCCCGCGAACGCCGGCGCACTCTTATCCACCGCCTGCTCCTTGGCCAAAGTCCCAGCTTCTCTCCACCCGTGTTTGTGCACGGGCGGCCAAGGAGCTTGCATTCCGATGCACCTAGGCGGTGTCGGGCGCTACGTGTAGTCGGGCAGGAACTCACGCTCGGCTTCGAACAGCTCATCCGCCATCTGGCGAATCTCCGCCAGCGAACAGACGGCGGCCGTCAGCGGATCGAGCATCAGCGCGTGGACGGCGGCCTCGCGACTGCGCTCGACAACCGCTATCGCGCCGAGTTCGAACGCCGACATGTTCGAGCGGCAGATCGCGGCCATC
Organism: Phycisphaerae bacterium; assembly: GCA_016935035.1. Taxonomy (GTDB): domain Bacteria; phylum Planctomycetota; class Phycisphaerae; order UBA1845; family Fen-1342; genus JAFGRR01. Next base: position 7,483 of record JAFGRR010000301.1, read on the forward strand.
TGCGGCGGCAGCGGACCAAACTGCACCGGCTGGACGCCGTTGGCGTTGACCAGGCATGGCACCTCGACGCAGCCGTCCTCGGACAGGTTCTCGATCAGGCCTTCGTTCTCGACGTTGCCGTGGATGACGTATGGCACGTTGGTTTCGCAGGCCTGGATGATGTACGAGGCGTATTCCCGGCTGCGCTCGAGCTTGAGTTTCTTCTCAGGGTCGCCGGCGAGAATCTGGGCGCGGCGCTCGTCGGCTTCGCGGCGCCACTTGGGCCACTCATGGCCGTAGAAGCCTTCCTGGCCCAGATAACCGGCGCGGCAATACTCCTTTATGAGTTCGGGACGCTTGCGATAGTACGGCAGATACTCGGAGAAATGCCCGCTGGATTCGGTCACGAACGCGCCAAAGTGCAGCATCACGTCGAAGCGCACCGGGTCCTTCTCCCATAACTCCCCGCGCGGTTCGACCTTCTTCATCAGTTCGGCATACAGGTCGCGGCCGTCATGTTCGAGGCGGGTGAACCACGCCAGGTGGTTGATGCCGCCGCACTCCCACTTGAGCTCTTCGTACGGCACGCCGGTGTAGTCGGCGAGTTGGCGTGAGGTGCCCTGGACAGAGTGGCAGAGGCCGACGACGCGCATCGTCGATTCCCACTGGGCGATCAGGCACATCATGTTCATGGGGTTCGTATAGTTCAGCACGAGGGCGTCCGGGCAGAGCTCCTCGCAGTCGGCGAGCACCTCTTCCCAGACCGGCCCGGTGCGCAGCAGCTTGAACAGGCCGCCGGGGCCGATCGTGTCGCCGATGCACTGCGAAATGCCGTACTTCAGCGGGATGTTGAGATCGTGCAGCACGGTCTCGAGGCCGGAGACTTCGATGCAGTTGATGACGTAGTCGGCGTCGTCCAAAACCTTACGGCGGTCGGTGGTGGCGGTGACCTTCCAGCCAGTGCCGAGCTTGTCGGACACCAGGCGGGCCAGCTTGTGCGACAGATCGAGGCGCTCTTCGTCGATGTCAACGAGGTGGAGCGTCCCGGGTTGAACGTCTTCCATCTGGAAGACATCGCGGCTGAGAGGTTCGACGAATCCGCTGCCAGCACCGAGAAACACAATGTTAGGCATACCGCTCTCCAGGCAAATGGAACCAAGCCCCCCCAGTTGCAGGTTGCCAGGATAGCGGCGGCGAACCGTGTCTGCCACGGGGGATCCGCAACGTAGCGTCCGACATCTCGTTGAACGTCGGCCGCTACATGGGGGGGCAGCACTATCACCCGCGCGGTTTGCGCCGCACCAGACCGGCCCGTGGTTCCAGGTCGAGGCCCGCGCGATGGCCGGACTTGAAGCGGTGATAGCCCAACGCCGCGATCATCGCCGCGTTGTCGGTGCAGTATTTCATGGGCGTCAGGTGCAGGGTCAGGCCGTTCTCGGCGCAGGCGGCCTGCAAGCCGGCGCGCAAGGTCGAGTTCGCCGCGACGCCACCGCCGATGAGTACGTTGGATATCCCATTTTGCCTTGCCGCCAGCACGGTCTTTTTGATCAGCGGCTCGATCAGCGCTGCCTGGAAGCTGGCGGCGATGTCGGCGATCTGCTGCTGGGAAAGGTGATCGACGGAACCGTATTTCTTGCCGGTGCCGTACACATGATAAAGCACGGCGGTTTTGAGGCCGCTGTACGAGAAGTTGAGGTGCGGCTCATTAAGCCACGTGCGCGGGAAGCGGAGGGCCTTGGGGTTGCCGTCGTGGGCAATGCGATCGATAACGGGGCCGCCGGGATAGCCGAGTTCGAGTATGGCGGCCACCTTGTCGAATGCTTCGCCGGCGGCGTCGTCCATGGTCTGGCCGAGGAGTTCGATGTCGTCGTAATTGCCGACGCGGTAGACCGACGAGTGGCCGCCGCTGACGACCAGGGCGATGGCCGGCCAGGGCGGCGTGTCGCTGACGAGGGCGGCGCTAGTGGCGTGGGCCTCGATGTGATC
>JAFGRR010000302.1 GCA_016935035.1 Phycisphaerae bacterium
CAAGCCGGGACGGCTCTCTCGGGGGAGTTGCACCCAGGCCACCCCGGGGCTGCGTACCGCTCTCATCGCGGTACTGATCTGCGGTGCGACGGTCGCGCCGACTGTCCGGTCAAGCCCGGGCGCGGCAATCCATAGCACATCCCATCCAACCCGTTCTGTCGATTTGTCCGCGACGACACTCTGCATCCCGAGAAGCAGGGCCAATGCAATCGCGACGCTCATCATTAGTGGGCGGCCCATGGCTATTTGTCCCCAACGTCAATCGACCACCGGGCGATACCGTCAAAGACCGCGTTTGGTCTCATCTGCAGACCATGCAACGCCGGAGTGTACGCGAACGCGTTGCCCTCATGCCACAACGGCAGCAGATACGCCTGACGCAAAACGAAGTCCTCAAGCTGGTTTGCATATCCGCGGATCAACAGCCGGTTGACCGTGAGCCTCTGTTTCTGCGAGAGGATCACGAGCAGGTCGTCACGGATATCCATCGGATTCCCGCCCCGCAGACGGAACAACGGTGATACATTCAGGGACGAATCAGTGAACAGATACGTCGCGTAGGCGACCTCGTAGTCCCTGGCACGGTAGACGCGCCGCCGGTAGTCAGCTTCATCGAGCCCGTGATCGTGGACATCGAGTCCCGCCGCCTGGAGATCCGCCAGCAGGTGCGGCGCGACTTCGGTCGCCAGGCCATGCTTAGGATAGACGAACCGTAGCGGGCGCTCGCGCAGGCCGGCGTTGTCGGCAATGCGCCGCCGGGCATCGTCCGGCGCATAGCTTGGCGGGGCCGCGTTGCGGTGCGACCGTGCCGCCCAACTATCACTCGGGAACAGGCCCGTGTCTGCAGTCTCGCCAACGAGGTCTTCACGCAGAGATGGCAACTCCAGGGCTGCGGCCAGCGACAGACGCGCCGCTCTGCTCTCGGGAACGCCACGATTGTGCGAGTTCATCAGGGCGATGAAACCCAGCGGCTGAATCTGCGTGCGGCCGTTACGCAGGCGGCTATCGATGTCGGCCAGATCATCTAGGTCGCGCTGGGTCAGGCCAGCAAGGAGCTGGATTTGTCCGTCAATCAAGGCTTGCTGCGCCACGGTGCGCGAGTCGAAACACTCTATACGCAAGTGCTGAATCGCAGGAGCGGGGTCTGCGTACTGTTCATTCAGTGTGCAGGTCAACACTGTCCCCGACAACGCGACGGGGCGATATGGGCCTGACACCACGAAGTCAGCCGCATTTGCCTCAGATAGGCGCTGCCCCAAGCGATGCTGCGGTAGGATCCCGATGCACAACTCGTCCACCAGTACCGGAGGCTGCACGCGGAAGCGCAGACGCATACGTGCCCTGTCCTCAAGCAGCACGACATCTTCGAGGATGTCGTCGAGACGCTCGTCGAAATCGGGATAGTCGGGATCGCGCAGTAGTTGGAGCGTGAACGCCACGTCAGCTGCGAGGATCGGCCTGCCATCAGACCAACGTGCAGCGGCGCTGAGTGCCAGCGTGACTTCCGTGTTCTCCGAGTTGACGCTCCATTCATCCACCAGATCCGCGATGTACGTGGTGTGGCGCGACTCCGTTCCCTGTGGCACGCGTCGAAATAGCGACCGGTAGAAGAGGTGCCCGAGCGTGCGATCGACATACGAGTATCGTGAGTGCGGATTCGCGTGCAGCATGCGCCCGACCAACCCGCAGTTGATACACGCGTGGTCGCGCAACAATCTCGCGCGTGTCCTCTGAATCGCGGCGTCACGAGGCGCAAGACGCAGCGCGGCTTCCAACGACTGCAGCGCTCGGCCCGGTTGTCCCGCGACGACTTGGCTCTCGGCTGCAGTCACTAGCCGGTCCGCTTCCTCCGAGATTGCGTGCTCCACGCGGTACACGATCTGGCTCTTGGGATAGCGCGCGCGGAGATCAGCTGCCAGTTTCTTGGCCGTCTGCCAGTCGCGATTGTCGAGGGCGGCGGTGATCGTCCACTCGAACACGTCCTCGATCGCAGCCTGCAACTCGCTTGCCACACTCGGCGGCACCGAGTCTCTCTCGCGCAGCGCGTCGAGTGCTTCTAGTGCCGCGTCCACGTCGCCGTCGCGGGTGTGGCGCCGCGCCAATCCAATGTCGATCAGAACACGAAGCTCCTGGAACCTGTCCCAGGGCACGGAGTCGTCATGGGCAGGCCAGTCGAGCTGGGCGAAGTGCAGCGGGACTATCAACTCTCTGGCCCTATCGAACTGCTCACCGGTCACGAGTTGCTCGAGCAACTCGATCTGGCGACTCTCGCGATAGATGATTCGCTCGATGTCGGCAATCCTCAGCCGAACAGTCTTGCCATCGAGGCGCTCGAAGAGCCCATATGTCCCAATGTCGCCAGGGATTGGTCGCACGGGGATATCGACCTTCATTTCGCTACCATCACTCGTGACCACGACATCGTATGGGACATCCTGCGAAGCCGCGGTACCGGCAAAGAGCAGCAGCAGAGCCGTGCACATAACCCGTCTGCATGCTGCGTGTCCGAAGGTGCATTCGGCTGCTCTATTCTTCAGCACGTTCAGCGCCTCCCGTCTCCTGCGGAGTCTCCACGCGCCGGCACGACCACAATTCGCCATTGCGGCTCATACCTACGAGGTGCGTCGCTGTTGGTCGCACTGGTGTCGACCAGGCTATCGGTACGTCATGCCATTCGAGCAGCCTGCCGCTCCGAGCGTCCAGCACACAGACGGGGCCTTCGCTGGTGGTGACTACCACAACGCCCTCGCTTGCGACCGGCTCCGCGATCAGCGTAATATCACATGGCGGTACCCAGCGCCAGCGCTGCTCCGTTCCTTCAAAGCACGTCACTATGCCAAGCGGGGAATACGTGATAATCGACTCCGTGTGAGAGTCGATGCACAGCCGGCAGTCAGGATCGAGCCGCAATCGCCCGACTGCCGCCAATGTTCCGGCGTCACACACGATAAGCTGACCCGATGCATCGAGTATGTACACGTGCTCTGACGTTCTTAGCATGCTGGTGATGGGTGCCCCGAGACCGATAGCGGTGCTCGCTGTGTGTCGCTCCAGCACCGGACTAGCCGACGCGGCGTCAATAACGTAGATCTCGCACCCCCTACCTACGACCCATCGCTCCGGCGCCAGTCTCAAAGGCCCCACGGTGTGCTCGAGGGATGCATCGCTCATGCCGCTCGGTGATTCCATCCACAATGTCTGCTGCTGTCCCGTGTCCGCATTGAAGAACGCGTGCTTGCCGGAGTCGAGCGTCACGAGCACGAATTCGCCACATCGCACCGGCGCGCCGGACACGCCGACCGGAAGCCCAGTGACCCACAATGGGCGCCAAGCCCCACGCCACTCCCAGGCAGCCAGGCGCGCGCTCGGACTGTCCGCGTACAAGTACGCCCGCTGTTGTTCCGCGGACCAGTCGAATACCTTGGAGTGCGCAAACGCCTGAAAGGCCGGCGGCACTGCACTCAGTTGTACCGGCTCCGTTGGTTCCACTTCAAACGCTTCCTGGGGCAAGGCGACCACCAGCCCCCGCTCGCCGACTATGCTAAACTCGTCAGATTCCGCCAACGGGAACCACTGCCAACGCTCACCCAGCAGGATCTGCCAGTGCGTCTCGAACTCGTTTGCGCCGGACAGGCACGTCACGACCACTCCCGCGCTAGCCGGAGGGGCAGTAACGAGGATCAACTCGTCATCATTCTCGATCGCCTGCACGCATCTTCCACGCAGCTCTGCGACCTGGTCCGCAGGAGCGTCATCGAGGATTGTCTCTTGCGTCATCATGTCATATGTCACTGTGGTGACATGATCCGTGATGGCAGTGAACCTAGCGGTCTGGAAAGACACCTCCAGCCCAGCCAGAACCGGGCTGAACTGCGCGCCGGGCAGACTCACTGCGCCGACAGCGAATACCCCCTCCTCGGCATCGACCGAGTTGACGCCAAACAAGTGCACCTCACCCCGGTCGGTTGGTATGGCGCAAATCGCGTTGGCAACTAGTGGTGGACGATGCACCCAGCCAGGGAGACTCATGGTGTGAGTATGCGTAATCGTTCCGTCGAAAGTGAGCGCACTCAGCACCGTAGTGTGTGACGGTGTGCGATTGACCGCTAGCGTGTACCCACCGACGAGGATTGGCGGCGCAGGCGACTCGCGGGCCCCGCACATTCCGTACGCAACACTCACGCACTTTCCAGCTTCAAGATCAAGCCTGAACATCGTGCCGGCAGCACCCACGCCGACCCACTCGCCGGAAGCATCGAACCAGCCGGGTTGCTCAAACGGCTGGTCCAGTACGTACATTCCAGCGGCGTCGCCTCGAGGTGAAATCCGTTGAATCGTGCCGTCATCCGTGAGCACATGCAGGTAGCCCGATGTGACAGTTGGTCGACCGAGCACGGTGGCCTCGAACCGCAAAGTCCAACAATGCTGGCCGTCCGTGGCCTGCCATGCGGACAATCCACTGCAACCATCCGCCGTTACCACGATCCCCTGCCCTTCCCACGGCAGCGGCGCCCACGACGCCGGATGGCTGACCAACTGGCTCCAGAGCAGTAGCCCATTGCCGGCATCAACAGCAAAGAGAGTCGTGCCGTGAACGAGGCAGATGGGGTGGCCGGAAGGCTCGTCCCGCCCCTGAATAAGCCGGGAGATGCTGATCGCCCTGCGCTGGAAAGGTGCGAACGGCGACTCATGGGCCATCTTCGTGCAGCGCCCGCCATCCCGCAGGCTCGCTCGCATTCGTTCCGCGGTGCGCAGACGCGCGATATCCTCGGCGAAGCTCGCCGGGAGTTCGCGCGCCGGCCACAACACGCGAAGTTGCTGCAAACGCGCGAAGAACTCGTGATAGCACCCTTCTTGAATCGCCGCATCGCGGGCAACGCCCAACTCAGTCAGCGCCTCCTGGAACCGAACCGTTTCGGCCTGTTCTCTGATTTTCGTACGGATAGCCACCACTGCCGCCTGATCGAGAGCGCCGCCGACCGAATCGGCCGCCATTCGCTGTGCAATCGTCAACAGGTTTTCGGCTCGCGCCACGTTGGCCTGGGTCTCTTCTCCGCGTTCGGCCAGCGTGTAAGCCAAGCGGATGTAGCGATCACATGCGTCCTGCAATAGCGTCTCAGCGTGTTCGGCATCCGGATACTGGGCAAGGTGCTGCTGGATGGCCTGCTGAATCTCCTGCACACCAGTTCCTGAGAACGTGGCGAGTTTGGATAGGATTGCCGCGGCGCTTGCTGTTTCGGCCACATACTGGCAGCCGTCCGCGCCCGGAAATTCGCGGAGGAACTCGTCGGCAAGTTGCCGCGTCAGCGCAAAGCGGCCTTCGTCAAATGCGGTCTCAACACTGCGACGATGACGCGTGATCCTGTACCGCTCAGCGTTGGACAGGACATATATGCCGCCGGCCACGATCAGGACCACAGCGGCGCAGGCACCGATGGCGACCGGCCGCAACCACCACGGGCGCCTCTGTGTCTTGGCGCCAAAGGGCGGACGGATCTTGCCGGCGAACTGCTCCTGCTCTGGCGGTTCCGGCTTCGTCATTGGACCCGAGCCGGAAACGGGAGCCGGTGTTAGGACGGTGCTCGTAGTCTCGTGGTACACGAGTTCGATCGGACCGATCCGGATCACATCGCCATGACTCAGCTCAGTGCGATCGACCGGCTTGTTGTTCAGCAATGTGGGGCTGGAGGGCGTGATGCTGACCATCGTGGCGCGCCCCTGGATTAGCACGACAGTGCACTGTTGGTCCGCAACGCCCGGCTTGCGAACCACGATAGTGTTCGCAGTGCCGCTGCCGATCCTGAGCGGTTCGTTTTCATCAAGGGGGATTTCTTGCGCATCCCCCGAGGGCTGTTTGATCACCAACCTGCGGACCATGTGTGGATCGCTCATTGTCGCCGTGATTCCGCAGTGTCAGTGCGTCATTCGTTGCCCGGTGGGACACCCTTGCCGAATGCAACCTTCTCGATGCCAGCCAGAATGGCCTCATCCTGCAGCCGCACAAGCAGCCCCCAGTCCGCCATATCCTCGGCTACGATGATCAGACTCGTCGTCTTTCGCTCGCGCCGCCGCTTCTCAAGTTCCTTCCCGACGTGGTTCCACGAGACGGCATCGTCGTCAAGCTGCAACGTGCCATCCGCCGAGACTCTGGCGACGATGTTCTCATCCTGGAGTTCTTGCAGCGTTGGCCGAGCCGCGGAGTTTGAGGGTGGTGGCGGCGTATCGATGCTCTTCTGTTTCTCGTAGGTCGCGGTCAACATGAAGAACAGGAGCAGCAGAAACGTCACGTCGATCATCGGCGTCAGATTGACATCAACCTCGCCCACCGGTCGCGGACTGCGCCGTACCTGGGCGTCGTCGAGGGCTTCGGCGAACACCGGGAACTGGTCAATCGGCTGCCAGGATTGTCTGTTCAGGCTCACCTCAACGTCGTCGTCGACACCGCCGAACTCAATCTGCTCAAGCAGTTCCTGTGTCGTGCCATGACACGTGGCCAACATCCCCTGGCGCCAGCTGATCGCATCCTCAAGATCAAGATTGCCGCTCGTCAATGCACCTCTCCGTGTCGCCTATTCGTTTAGTGCTTCTCCCGCACGCCAGTGCGCACGACTGCATCGGTGTGTCTGCGCAGTTCCACGAGCAGATCGCGCACCAACTGATAGGGCGCGTCCGTTGCCGCCCTGAGGATAATGGTCTGTTCAGTTGTGCTTCCGACAAGATCGGCAGCGCGGACCGCGGCTTCCTTGAGCGATAGCGCCTCATCCGGTCGGTCGTCCACGAAAACAGCGAACCCACCGATTGATGCTGGCTCTTTGGACACGGCGCGCACGCTGACCATTACGCATGCGTGCGGGTCCATCCCATACCCCGTTTTCGTTTCGGGTACGTTGACGGCCGACGTCGACTGAATGACGGAGCACACCATGAAAAAGACGAGCAGCTGGAAGACGACGTCAATCATGGAGGTCATATCGATCTCGGTGTCATCAATAGCCCCGAACTGGCGGCGACGTTGACCGGTCGCCGCCGGCACTCCCCCTGCGCCCGGAGTTGAGTACTTGATCTCGGGCTCCGGTTCCGGATCGGGTATCGGGACGAGCTGGAGC
>JAFGRR010000303.1 GCA_016935035.1 Phycisphaerae bacterium
GGGGGAAGCGACGGAGCGACGAAGCGACGAAGCGACGGAGGGAACGGCGAAGATGCGTGGGGACGGTGGTCGCGAGAAACAGAGCCCGAGCGGCAGCGAGCGGGCATATTCAGGGTTCAGTGGTCGGGGTTCAGGGTTCAGAGCCGGCTGGACGCTGAAAACTGAAGACCGAAAGACAAATGCCAATGTGCCCGCTCGCTGCCGCTCGGGCTCTGTTTTGCGCGACGCGCGCCTTCCGCGTGTCTTTGTTGTCTCCCTTCGTCGCTTCGTCGCTAAGTTGCTTCGTCGCTTCTTCCCCCAAGATGCACTTCGTTCAGGCTGCCGGAGCGGAAGCCGCGCAGATCCAACGAGACGTATTGATAGCCGATTTCACGCAGGCGGCCATCGACGCGCTGCCGCAGGTCGGCGTCGGCGAAGCGGGCGATTTCATTCGCCGGCACTTCGATCCGCGCTATCTTGTCGTGGTGCCGCACGCGGCACTCGCGAAAACCGAGTTCGCGGAGGAACGTCTCGGCGGCGTCGATGCGCCGCAGTTTGTCGGGATCGATCGACTCGCCGTACTGCACGCGTGACGACAGGCACGGCGAGGCCGGCTTGTCGTGGATCGACAGCCCCAGCGCCGCCGCCAGCGCGCGAATCTCGGGCTTGCTCAGGCCGGCGTCCATCAGCGGCGACAGCACGCCGTGCTCGCGAGCCGCGTTCATGCCGGGGCGAAAGTCGCCCGGGTCATCGGCGTTGCCGCCGTCGATTACAGCGCCAAGCCCGTACACACGCGCGGTGTCGGCCAGCCGGACGTACAACTCGTTCTTGCAGTGATAGCAACGGTCGACCGGGTTGGATGTGTAGTTGGGGTCCTCGAACTCGCGCGTGTCGATGAACTCATGCCGCGCGCCGAGCTCGGCCGCCAGTCGGGCCACGCCGTGCAACTCCGCCTGCGGCAGAGCCGGGCTGCGGCCCGTGACGGCGAGCACGTGCGCGGCGTCAAGCGTATCAACCGCAACCTTCAGCAGCACGGCGCTATCCAGCCCGCCGGAGAAGGCGACAAGCACGGACTCCAACTTGCGCAGGCAGGCCCGCAGCTTCGCGAGTTTGTCTCGTGGTTCGGCGTTCATATAAGGATTGTAGCGGGATAGACGCAATCTGTGGGCCACGGCTCCGCGAGCCAGGCTACCCCGCATCGCCGGCGCATTCACCGACTGCAATGCCAACAGATCAATGGCACCCGGGGTGAGACGCTCGGCCGCGGCGTCCTCCCTATCACTGGCACCGCCGGCGGCGACGGTTTACGCTTACGCGACAACCTGTGGGCGGCGGGTGCTTGGGAGCTGAATCGTGGAATCTGGGGACAAACCTCCGAAGTCCGATGTCGATGCCGTGCCGGCCATCGACATGTGCCACGGCCTGCGTTTCTTTCTCGTGCTTGACCTCTTCGCCCGCCTGTTCATCTGGTCGGTGGCGCTGACGGGGGCAATCTGGACCTTCAACCTGCTCGGGGCTTGGCCGGCGAGCCCGATCACCAACACCGATCTCGGCAATGCCTGGTTGTGGGCCGGGCGGCTGGCGAACTTCGTGCTGTTGTTCAACCTGCTCTATGTGGTCGTGCTGATCGTCCTGCGGCTGCTGGTACCGACGCCGAAGGAGGGCGAGTATTCGACGGCCGGGCGGGTGCCGGATCGACAGATACTGTTCTCGACTTTCGTGGCGGTGCTCACCAAAGCCCGCTATCAGGCACCATTCCCCGGCTTTCTCGTGTTTCACGCGGCGAATCTGCCGCCGCTGGTCTGGCTGATGCGGCCGATCTTCGGGCCGAACTCACGCTCGTGCTACGTGCTGGAGCCGAACATCCTTGACCCGCACATGGTCACGCTGGGACGCAACGTGGTCATCGGCTTCGGCAGCACCATCGCCGGACACTATCAGCAGCGTGACAAGGTCGTCTTCGCGCGAACCGTCATCGAGGACAACGTCCTCATCGGCGGGCACGCGGCAATCCCCGGCGGCGTACACATCGGGGCCGGCGCGGTGGTCGGCACCGGCTCGGTCGTGCTGCCCCACACCAAGATCGGGCCGAACGAATATTGGTCGGGCGCCCCGGCCCGCCGGCGGCGTGAGCTACCGGCCGTCGGCGACGAAGGCGAGAGTGCCTGATGCGCGTGTGGTGGGCGGCGCGAATGAGCAGTCCGCGCCTGGCAGCGCTGCGAGCGTGGTGCGTCGCGCGACTGGTCAGCCCGCGATTGCCGCTGATGCTGGCGCTGCTCGTGCTGCTGCTGACGCTGCCGGCCTTGTGGGTTGGACTGCAAGTCGACGATCACTTTCACCGTTGGATGATCACCGACAGTGACAACCGCTTCGACCTGCACCGCCACCCGCTCGACCTGTTCGCGCCGATCGACGGCGACCCCGAGCGAACAGGGCGGATGATCGATTCCGGGCTGCTGCCGTGGTGGACGTACGAAGGGCTGCGGCTGGCGTTTTGGCGACCGCTGTCGGCGGCGACGCACTGGCTCGACTATCAACTCTGGCCGACATCGCCAGCACTCATGCACTTGCACAGCATGCTGTGGTACGCGGCGGTCGTCGCCTGCGCGGCGCTAGTGTACCGCCGGATCATCGGGCCGACGTGGATCGCGGGTCTTGCGGCGCTGTTCTACGCGATTGACGACGGCCACGGCTTCGCGGTCGGCTGGGTCGCGAACCGCAACGCGCTGATCGCGGCGGCGTTCGGCTTTCTCGCGCTGTACCTGCACGACCGCTGGCGGCGTGATGGCTGGCGGCCGGGCGCGGTGCTGGCACCGATTACACTGCTCGTCGCGCTGCTGACGGGCGAATCGGCGCTTGGCGCGGGGGCGTACTTTGTGGCATATGCGTTGTGGCTCGACGCGGCGAAGTTGCGAACTCGCGTGCTGGCGTTTGTGCCGTACGCGGCGGTGACGCTCGCGTGGTGGCTGTGCTATCACGAATTGGGCTACGGGGCGTTCGGTTCGGAGCTATACGTTGATCCGGGACAACAGCCGCTGACTTTCCTCGGGCTGGCCGCGCAACGCATTCCGTTGCTGCTCATGGGGCAGATGGGCATTCTGCCGGCTGAGATAAGCTACATGATGTCGGCGCGGCTGCTGACGGCTGTGAGCGTCATCATGACACTGGTCTGCGTGGCGGTGGCGCTGGTGATATGGCCGCTGCTGCGTCAGAGCCGGACGGCACGTTTCTGGGCGACGGGCATGCTGCTGGCGCTGCCGCCAGTGTGTTCGACGCTTCCCGCCGATCGACTGCTCTTTATGTCAGGCCTGGGGTTCATGGGGCTGGTCGCGGAGTTCACCGGTTATTGGTACGAGCGGCGCGACAAACACGCGGCTAGCGGCCTTTGGCGCCAGGCCGCGCACGTTGTCGTCGTGGCGGCGATCATCCTCAACGGCGTGGTCGCCCCGCTGTTGATGCCCGTGCGGACGACGAGCGTGCGGATGATCGGGGAGATGGCCGAGCGGCTGAACCAGAGCCTGCTGGATGACGAGCGGTTGGCCGAACAGGATGTCATAGTCGTCAACACGCCCAACGCGTTTTACAGCACGCTGCTGATGCCGACACGCGCGGCGCGGGGCGAGGTGCTGCCGCGTCATATTCGACTGCTGGCGCTGGGGAGTGAGGCGCTGGACATCGGGAGGCCGGATGTCCACACGCTGACGATCCGTGCAGCGGGTGGTCTGTTGCAGTTACCTGGTGCTGCCTCGTCGGAATGCCCGTATCGCCTCCGCGATTTCAACGATGGTCACGCGAACCGCCGGCTGGCCGGCCTGTTTCGCGGTTTCGAGATGCCGATGCAGTTCGGACAAGAGATCACGCTGCCTGGGATGACGGTCAGGATCACAGAGTTTACGAATGATGGTCGCCCCGCCGCCGCGAGTTTCCGGTTCGACGTCCCGCTGGAGGACGAATCGCTGCGCTGGCTGCGCGGTGAGAGTGGTACATATGTTCCGTTCACGCCGCCGGCAGTCGGTGAGATGTGTCATCTCACGCCGGTGACGATGATGCCCGGCAAGTAAAGTCACAACGCTGTAGCGGCCGCCGTCCGTTCCACCGGAGGACACGACCCGGTGCGGAAGCACTGCTCAAGAGCAGTGGCACACACCCAGGTGGAAGAAAACGCCGGGCACGGTGACTGACACTACATGGGCGTCGACGCTACCGCGGGAGCGGCTTTGGCGTCATACGTCGGCCGCGGGGGGCCGACGCTACGTGGTCGCGCGCTAGTCGTCCGTCAGCGGGTTCGCCTCCCTTTCGCGATCAACCTCGACGCGGATCATCCAGTCGCCGCCATCAAACGTTGAGCCGGGCTTGCCGGGGGTGGCAACCAGCGAATGGCCGCTGGTGCTGTCGTCGTAGGCTACGAAGACACCTTTCGTTCCGGTGGGCTGGAAGTCGAGGCAGATGTTGAACTCGGGCGGCACGCGCGTAGGCGTTACTTCCATGCGGACCCATTTCATGTCGCCACGCTCGAAGGTCATCAGTGGCTTCTTCCAGGCGGCGATTTGGTTCATCTCGGTGTCGCACAGGGCGATTTCGAACTTGCTGCTGTCTTGCGGCCGGCCGTAGCGCGAGCCGTAGACCGACACCGCGCGCACGTACCAGGGGCCGCCCTCGGGAGCCTCGAAGCGTCGCGCGTGCCCCCCGCCGGCGATCGACTTCTTGCCCTCGCTCGAATCGTCGTCGCCCGCCAGCTCGGTCGTTTCGCCGGTTAGAAGCCGGGATGAGATACGTTCGGCCTTGGTACCGCTAAGCGAGCGGCGTTCGACAAACAGCGCACCAGCTCTCTTCCACCACCGCTCCAACTCGGCCTGCTTGCTCGGGAACTGCTTGACCGCCGTCACCAGAAGTGCATCGGCGGGACTGGAGTCGTCGATGTCGGCGGCCTGCCAGGCGGCGAACAGCTTGGTGAAACCATCCCGGCCGATCAACTCTTCAAGTTCCTGCCACTCACCAGCGCCGCGAGCGATGTCGCTCGGACGCTTGGACTTCAACTGGTCTTCGAGGCGAGCGGTGCCCTCGGTGCGATAGTCGTAGGGCGTGAACCAGATCGACTCTCCCTGGGCCGCGAACACGCTGTCCACGCAAATAGAGCCGGCATAGTGCGCCCAACCCTCCGCCGCCGGCGACGTCATCCAACCCCGATCCCGCAGCACGCGATACATCACCATGTGCCCGAGTTCGTGGCACATGCCGTAGAGATTGAAGACGCCAGACTGGCTCGGCGGCGCAAGCTTGTCCGGCGACGGCAGCGAGATATACACGCGATCCTGGCCGTCGGTGTACAGCCGGGTGGGCTCGCCGGGGCCACAGGTCACCTGCACGACGATCGTCTCCGGTAGGTCGGCCTTAAACTCCTTGGCGTAGACCTCGTGGGCGGCCGACAGGACAGCGGCGATCGACTCGGCCTGGGCCTTTTCGATCCCGGTGTAGGACAGCTCGACGTGCGGTTTGGTGATGGACTCGGCCGCGGCCAGCGTGGCCAATCCCCAGAGCACACTGATTAGAATCGCCATGCGCATAATGCTCCTCCTCGCGTGATGTGGCGCGATAGGTTCGCCCGCGTTATCGTCTCAGACGCGTGGCTTGGCGATTGGTTCCCGAGATCACGCAAAACGCCACAGCATCAGGCATCAGTGCCTGACGGCTGCTTCGCGCTCAAGAAAACGGCCGGCGAGACGCCGGTCGCTACATGCGTTGCGGACTCTACCGCAGTCGCCTTTCACGGTCCTACGGCCGCCACGGGAGCGGCCGCTACGAAGGGGGCTACCAGAAACTCTGCTTGTTGCCGTCGATTGTGAAGATTCTTTCGAGCCGGCGCGAGCCGTCTTCGACAAGCCAGTAGAGCCCGCCGCCGGGCACGATCTCGAAGAATACCGACTGCTCGATGGCGACCAGCTTACCGAGGCTGCGCCAACCGTCCTCCCAGACGAACAACTCGTACGCCTGGCCGAGCTTGACGTCGATGGCCGGACGCGAGACGCGTGTGTCGGCGTCCGGCGTCTCGGGAACCGTGCCGCGCAACTCGATGGTCAGCGGCGAGGCACCATCGGGGATCAGGGGCAAAACTTCGCCATCGCGGGCGAGGATGAACGGCGGTGCGGCGGGCACGACTTCTTCATCAACGTAATACGCCGGCAGATAGGCGATGTCGCGGCCCAGGTTGGTGAACGTGACGCGGTCGCGTGCGATCTCGCCCCAGTGAATCGGCCGCCACTCCCCGCCGTTGAAGACGCAGACATAGGCGAAACGCCCGGCCGGACGATCGTCGCCGAGTTCGATCGTGACGTCGCTGGTCTCGCGGTACTGCGCGGTGACATCGACATAGTTGGTGCCAGAGAGCCAGCGCGGCACTTGCTCGTCGTCGTGCTTGATGAAGCCGAGGCTGTCGCGTTGGATCGAGTAGGTCTTGCGGTAGACTTTCGCCGCCCGATTGGAAAGGCCGGCATGTCCGTTTCCATTCTCGTCTAGCACCACCTGCCACGCGTGGTTGTTGTCGCGATCGGCCCACCAGGGCGTGTAGTCCGAC
>JAFGRR010000304.1 GCA_016935035.1 Phycisphaerae bacterium
AAGAGCCTCGGCAACACGCTGTACATGGTCATCAGCGTGCCGCTGGCAATCGTGATCGGGCTGGCGATCGCTCTGCTGCTGAACACCAAGGTGCGCGGGCTCCACGTCTACCGCACGATCTTCTACCTGCCGGCCATCGTGCCGGCGGTCGCGTCGTTCCTGCTGTGGATGTGGCTGTTCGACACGCATCGCGGGCTCATCAACCTCGGGCTGATGGCGGTCGGCGTCGGCGATCCGCCGAGTTGGCTTCAGGACGCGGCGTGGGCCAAACCGGCTCTGATTATCATGGGATTGTGGGGCGTCGGGGCCAGCATGGTCATCTGGCTCGCCGGCCTGAAAGACATTCCCGAAAGCATGTACGAAGCCGCCAGTATCGACGGCGCCAATCGTGTCCAGCAGTTCCGCAGCATCACGCTGCCACTGCTTACGCCTTACATCTTCTTCAATCTCGTCATGGGCCTGATCGCGGTGTTCCAGATCTTCGAGGCGGCGTTTGTCATGACGGGAGGCGGGCCGGCGGACTCGACACTTTTCTACGCGTACAAACTATTCAACGAGGCGTTTCGCTATTTGAACATGGGCGTGGCCAGCGCGATGGCGTGGCTGCTGTTCATCCTAGTGCTGGCCATAACGCTCTTGCAGTTCTGGCTCAGCAAGAAATGGGTCCACTACGGGAACTGATCGCGTGAGTGTGCAGCACCGCTCAATGCCGGAACGACTCATGACCCACGGCTTGCTCGTGACTGGGTCGGCGTTGTTCGCGTTTCCGTTTGTGTGGATGCTGCTGACAAGCGTGAAGGTCGATCGCGAAACGACGGCGGACAATCTGCGGTTTCTGCCGACCACGCCGCGGCCGCAGGCCATAACGCCGTATATCAATAGCGACGAGTTCGATGCACCGGCACGGCCCGACGACGTGCCGGAGGCGGTCTGGCAGGCAACGCAGCCGCTACTCCTGGAGCAACTCGGCGCTGCCGTCGATGCATGGACACCGTCAACGGCTGGCCCCGCCGACAATCCCCCGCCGGCCACCGTCGATCCGGATGCCTATCGCACGGAGATGGTCGAAGGTCTGGCCAATGCGTTGAACAAACGGCTGAGCGATGAGGTTCGGCAATGCGCAATCGAGTCTGAGAAAGCCGCACGCCTGGCGGCCGGCACCGAGCCACCGCCCAATAGCGTTCTGGCCCGCGAGTTGAGCCAGCCCGCGATTGATGCCGGCGTGGCGGCAATCCTCGCTGACGCCCAGCGCATCGTGGATCAGCAATCGCTCGCGAACACCTTCGACGCGTGCTATCGGCGGTTCTGCGTCGAGGATGTGCGCGTTCGGGCGCCGAACTTCCGCATGTTCTCGCTCTTCACCGGCGACGAGTGGCGTATCGAGGACGGCGATGCCGAGGTGGTCGCGCGTGACGACGGCAACATCGCAGCCCAGGAAGTCCGCGTACGTTACAGCGACGCGCGACCGTCCGTGACACTGGAGTTCGAGTCGAAAACGCTGCCACTGTCACGCGACGAGATTGACCGCATCTACATACGCTATCGCGGCGACAGCACTTGGGCAGCGGTGCGTTTCGAGATCGTCTGCGGCGGACGACGGTATCGCACGACACGCGAGATTCACCTGTTCGAGCGTGACTGGATCGAACAGGAATTGCGCTGGCCCGAAGGCGCCGGCGATCCGCTCGACCGCCGGGCTTATCACGTGCTGGAAGACGTCGGCGCCACCCCGCCAGGCAGCCCCGCTTTTCTGGCTCGCATGATTGTCGAGCGCAATTCCGCCGGCGGCGCGTGGCTGGCAAAGCTGACGCACAATTACCGTATGGCGTTTCGCGAAGTACCGTACGCGCGCTACATCTCGACGAGTTTCGCGATTGTGATTCTCAACATCGTGCTCGCGGTTTTCTCATGCACGCTGGTTGCGTACGCATTCGCTCGGCTGCAATGGCCCGGGCGCGACCTGTGCTTCGGCGTGTTGCTGGCCACCATGATGATCCCGCCGCAGGTCACGATGATCCCGAGCTTCCTCGTCATGAAGTACCTCGGCTGGTTCAACACGCTGCTACCGATGTGGGTGCCGGCGATATTCGGCACGCCCTTCTTCATCTTCCTGCTGCGTCAGTTCTTCAGGGGCATCCCGAATGATCTGGAGGATGCGGCGCGGATCGACGGCTGCGGCTTTTTGCGAATCTACTGGCACGTGATGTTGCCTTTGGTCAAGCCGACCATCGCTACGATCGCGATCTTCACCTTCATGTGGTCGTGGAATAACTTCATGGGGCCACTGATCTACGTGAACGACGAGCGGCTGTTTCCGCTGGCGCTGGGTCTATTCAAGCTCAACCTGCGCAGCAGCGGCAATCTGGGCCTGATGATGGCGGCCTCATTCGTCATGACTTTGCCGGTCATCATCCTGTTCTTCTTCGCGCAGCGGTACTTCATCCAGGGCATCACGCTGACGGGCACGAAAGGCTGACCGGCGTGCGCGGCGCCGGGCACTGGATGGACACTTACTATTCCGCGATACTGACACTGCGTGGAGCAGCGCGACACGCCGCGGGCGGCCGGACCCCGCCGCGCGGCAAGTGCATATCGAAATCGTGAGCGAGACCATGTCCATACGGCACGCAAGCCTGGCGGCAAGCGCCACACGGAGGGACCATCCATGTCTGACGCACCACGAAGCACACCCAACTACCTAGCGATCGTGTCCCTGGCATTGGGAGTCCTGGCCGTCGTGAACGCCTTGTGGCCGGCCGCACCAATGGCGGTGCTGCTGGGCCTCGCGGCACTGATTGCCGGCATCGGCGTCATGGCGACGGCCGAGGCGCAATCGAACGTTCGCACCATGGCGATCGTCGGGGTCTGCGCGGGACTGATCGGGGTTGGGGCAGCTCTGCTCATAAAGCCGGCAGCCACAGGCGCGCGGCCCCATGAGAGCGACCCAAGTGCCGCAGTGGATCCCGAAGTGATCAAGCAGGCCGTACGTGACGCTTTCGACGGCATCCGTGCCGAGCAGGAGAGTTCACCGGCGATGGCTGAGGCGCGCAAGAAGGCGATGCAGGTACGCTGCTCGGCCAATATGCGCCAGATTTCCCAGTCGCTGATGATGTACTCGCAAGACAACAACGACAGGATGCCAAGCGATCTCATGCTGCTCGAGAGGATGGGGATGATCCGCGCCAAGCAGTTTCAGTCACCGCTCGACAGCGACGAAAGCAATGTCTGCGACTACTACTACGTGCCATACCAGCGCTATCGCAGCGGCAGCAAGAACTGGCTGTTGCTATGGACAGATCCGGCGTACACGAACGGCGACGGCGCCAATGTCGTGTACACGGATGGTCAAGCCGAGTATCTGAAGGCTGACGAGTTCAAACGAGTTATGGATCGCTTCGTGCGTGAGTACAAGCAGGCGAACAGTGGCAACGCACCGCCGGTAGTGAAGCCCCACTAGATCGAGCGCCCGAGCTGGACCAGCACAGAGCCCGAGCGGAAGCGAGGGGCATATTCAGGGTTCAGTGGTCAGGGTTCAAGATTCGCGCCGCCCCAAGCAACGGCGCGAACAGATATCGAGTGCAAGCGAGCGACACACTCGACCGCGCGCGTCTCTTGGATGACCGTTCCTGAAACAAACGCGGGACACTGGCGCCATTGTCACCGGTGTCCCGCGTTCCTGGGTGGGTTATGAATATGCCCACTCGCTTCCGCTCGGGCTCTGTTTCTAGGTGCCTTCGCCGGAGCTGGAGAGGTATGTCACCTGCTCTTTGGTCAACCGGTCGATGCTGACGTTCATTGACTGGAGCTTGAGCTTGGAGACGATGTCCTCGATCTTGCTGGGGACGTCGTGGACGCTCACGTCAAACTTCTTGCCCTGCTTGGCGGTCCACTCAGCGGCCAGCGCCTGCGTCGCGAAGCTCATGTCCATGACGCTGGCGGGGTGACCGGTGGCAGCGCTGAGGTTGACGAGGCGGCCATCGGCCAGCAGGAAGATGCTCTTGTTGCGGTTGATGACGTATTCGTCCACGTTGACGCGCACGCCCTTGATCACCTTCTTCGAGAGCTTGCGCAGCGCCGGGATGTCGATCTCGACGTCGAAGTGGCCGCTGTTGCAGACCGTGGCGCCGTTGCGCATCTTGCGGAAGTGCTCGGCCCGCAGCACGTGCTTGTTGCCGGTGACGGTAATGAAGACCTCGCCGAACGTCGCGGCCTCGGCCATCGGGCAGACGTTGAAGCCGTCCATGACCGCTTCGAGGGCCTTGAGCGGCTCAATCTCGGTGACGGTGACCAGCGCGCCGGCACCGCGTGCCCGCATCGCCACGCCGCGACCGCACCAGCCGTAACCGACCACGACGACCTTCTTGCCGGCAAGCAGGGTGTCGGTCGCGCGGACCACGCCGTCAAGCGTGCTCTGGCCCGTGCCGTAGCGGTTGTCGAACAAGTGCTTGGTGTCGGCGTCATTCACAGCGATGACGGGGAACTTGAGAATGCCGTTCTTTTCCATGGCGCGCAGCCGGATGACGCCCGTGGTCGTCTCTTCCATGCTGGCGATGATGTTCTCGGCGGCTTTGGCGCGTTTGTTGTGCAGCAGGTTCACCAGGTCGGCGCCGTCATCCATCGTGATGCGCGGCTTGGTGTCGATGACCGCGTTGAGGTGGTCATAGAAAACCGGCACGCTCTCGCCGCGACGGGCATAGACCGAAATGCCGAAGTCTTTGACCATGCTGGCGGCGGTGGGATCCTGCGTGCTGAGCGGGTTAGAGGCACACAGGGCGACGCTGGCGCCACCTTCCTTGAGTGTGCGCATCAGGTTGGCCGTCTCGCTGGTGACGTGCATGCAACAGCCAATGTTCATGCCCTTGAGCGGCTTCTCTTTGCGGAAGCGCTCGCGGATGAGCGCCAGCACTGGCATGTCGCGATCGGCCCATAGAATCTTCTTCTTGCCTTCCGAGGCGAGCCGGAGGTCAGTAACGTCAGCTTTCTTCTTCGCCATCTATGGCTCCTTCCGTAAGTCTCGTGATGTCTCGTCGTGGCGGCAATGGAGCTATTGACCCGACACAGGCCGCGCTGTCGCATTGCTGATTGCGAGCTAGTGATGGTGCGCCAGTTGAACTCCACCCCGTGGAACACAGCGTCCACCGCGCCAAGCTCTGTATCCACGAATAGTGCACGTTAACCGCAATCGCCGGCTGGGACAACCGGCGGGGCCGCGCGAAAAGAGCCCGAGCGGAAGCGAGCGGGCATATTGGTGTTGCGGCGACCCTCATTCATAACCCATCAGTACGCACCGGGAACACCAGCAAGCCGAGACAGGATTCCACACCGCTCCGCACGTATCGCGCGGCCTGAATATGCCCACTCGCTCCATAGTTTCTCGGGTGTAGCCGCCGGATGCTCTACACGTACCCGGCATTAGCGGGGCTTCTCGGTTGTCCGCGCAAAAGCAAGAGGCGAGCGGCACAGTCGGCCAACTCGCCCCTTGATCGTGGTCTTGAGTTGCAAGCCCTACCCAGACGACGACGCGGCGTGCGCCTTCGGCGCCTTCAGCAGCAGCCCGATCGCCGCGGCCACGAGGCACGCAACGCCGGCGATGATAAACGGCGTCTTCCAAGCCAACGCGCTTACCTCTGCAACCGACTGGGCCACCGGGGCGGCGTCCTTGAAGTACCCAGCGACCTGCGGTCCGGCGATGCCGGCGATGCCGTACGCCAGAAATACCCAGGGGTAATTGGTGCCCACGTTCTTGTTGCCAAAGAAGTCGGCAGTCGCTGCCGGGAACAATGCGAAATTGCCACCGAAGTTGAAGCCGATGATGCACGCACCGACGATTAGGCCAACCTCTGATGCTCCGACGTTGAAGAACACCAGCATCATCACGCCCTGGATCACACACATCAGTAGCAGCGCCACCTTGCGCCCGATCTTGTCGGATACCGTGCCCCACACGATTCGTCCGAGGCCGTTCAGGATCGCGTACCAAGCCATCGCCGTGCCGGCGATTACGCCAGCGGCCTTTCGCGTAGCCTCAAGCGCCTCACCTGTTACGACTTTGTTGGCAATAAGACTATCAACGCCAAACAACTGGATGCAGCCGATGACCATCAGGCCGGCAAGTGCGGAGCCGGTGAACATGGCCAGGAGCCCCCAGTATTGCGGCGTGCGGAACATCTCGCCGGTATTGAGGTCCGCCACGGATGCCGCGGGCTTGCCCGAAGCGGTTGGCGCGACTGGATTCCAGCCAGCCGGCTTCCATCCGGTCGGCGGGTTGACCATAACGGCACTGCCCACAAGAACCAGCACCAGGAACGCGATGCCGTAAATCACGAAGACTGCCTGCACTCCGGGGAGACCGAATAGGCCGTCTGCCTTTGCGAGCAGCCCGCCTTCCCAGATCCAACTGCCGGCAAGCTTGACCCAGATGGTAGCACCGAATCCGAAGCCGGCGACGGCCAAGCCCGTGATCATGCCTTTTTTATCCGGGAACCACTTTACACCTACTGCAATGGGCACAACGTAGGCTAGGCCGATTCCCGCGCCACCGATGATTCCGATGCATACAAGCTGCGCGGCAAAGGTCTTGCCGAGGAAACCGCCCAGGATATAGCCAGCGCCGAGCACAAGACCGCCGACCACCGCGACGATGCGTGGCCCGACCTTCGCTTGCCATCTGCCGGCGAAGAGCATCACGACGGCAAAAGTCGCAAGGCCGGCCGAGAAAATCCACTGCGTCTGCCCCGCGGAGAAACCGTACCCACCGTCATCCGGGTTGGCCTTAAGCGCGGTTGTAAACACGCTCCACGCATAAATCGCCCCGAGGCACAACTGAATCAGAATCGCGCCGACAACCACCAGCCAGCGGTTCATCACCGGCGGCGTTGCGGTCGTGACGGCCCCCGTGGAAGTGCTTTCATCAGCCATAGAATCGCTCCCTATCTAAGGGAAGACGGCCACGGTGCGCAGTCTGGCGCCCCGTGGCCGTCATGCCTTGGGCCGTTAGGCCGGCTTGTTCTCGATCAAATGTGCCACGACCGACGGATCGGCCAACGTCGTGACGTCGCCGACCTGGTCGGGCTGGTTTTCAGCGATCTTGCGCAGGATGCGGCGCATGATCTTGCCCGAGCGCGTCTTGGGCAAACCCGGAGCCCAGTGAATCACATCGGGGGCCGCGATGGGGCCGATCTCGTTGCGGACGTGCTTGACGAGCTCTTTCCTGAGCTCGTCCGTGTATTCCTCGCCCGTCTTGAGTGTCACGTAGGCATAGATGCCCTGACCCTTGATATCGTGCGGATAACCGACAACGGCCGCCTCGGCGACCTTGGGATGCGAGACCAGCGCGCTTTCGACCTCGGCGGTGCCCATGCGGTGACCAGAGACGTTGATGACGTCGTCAACGCGGCCGGTGATCCAGTAGTAACCGTCCTCGTCGCGTTTGCAGCCATCGCCCGTGAAGTACAGGCCGGGGTAGCTGCTGAAGTACGTCGCCTTGAAGCGTTTGTGATCGCCGTAGACCGTGCGCATGATGCCCGGCCAGGGCTCCTCGATGCACAGCACGCCGGAGCCCGTTCCGTCGATGCGCTGGCCCTCGGCGGTCAGCAGCACCGGCTTGACGCCGAAGAACGGCAGCGTGGCCGAACCTGGTTTCTGGGCAATGGCGCCCGGCAATGGGGTGATCAGGATGCCGCCGGTCTCGGTCTGCCACCACGTATCGACGATCGGGCAGCGCTCACGGCCGACGTGCTTGTAATACCACATCCAGGCCTCGGGGTTGATCGGTTCGCCAACCGAGCCCAGGACCTTCAGACTGGACAGATCCTTGCCGTCAACCCACTTCTCGCCCTCGCGCATCAGGGCGCGAATGGCCGTCGGAGCGGTGTAGAATTGCGTGACCTTGAACTTGTCGACAACGTCCCAGAAGCGGCCGGCGTCAGGATAGGTCGGCACGCCCTCGAACATCAGCGACGTGGCACCGCAGGCCAGCGGGCCGTAGACGATGTACGAGTGGCCGGTGACCCAGCCGATGTCCGCCGTGCACCACCAGATGTCGCCGTCGTGATAGTCGAAGATGTTCTTGAAGGTGACGGCAGTGTAGACCATGTAGCCGCCGGTGCTGTGCAGCACGCCCTTGGGCTTGCCGGTCGAGCCGGAGGTGTAGAGGATGAAGAGCGGATCCTCGG
>JAFGRR010000305.1 GCA_016935035.1 Phycisphaerae bacterium
CGGCGTCTCGTACGACGACCCCGAAGTCACGCCACCCGACAAGCTGCGCTACGACGCTTGCATTGTCGTCGATGACAAAGTCCGGGCCAGTGGTGACGTAGGCGTCCAGACGATTGGCGGCACGCGCTACGCCATCACGACCCACAAGGGACCTTACGAATGCCTGAGCGAGACATACGCGGCGCTCATGGGCCAGTGGATGCCGGCCAACGGCCAAGAGCCCGGCTGCGGCCCCTGCCTGGAGGTCTACCTGAACTCCCCGCAGAACACGCCGCCCGAGCAACTGCTGACCGACGTGCATGTGCCGCTCAAGGATGCCCCGTAGCCGACGATGCCGCGTTACTCAGTTACGCCAAAGCGAACGCAGCAGACGTGTAGCGTCAGGCCTCCGTGCCTGACGTTACTCGTGCTGGTGAAAACGCGAGAGAAGACGTCAGGCACGGAGGCCTGACGCTACACTCTCAGCGCACCCGTTCTAGTCCGTCAGTTCCAGCGCCCGCTCGATGTGCCCAGTCGCCTCAACGTCCTTGTCTCGCGCCGTCATAATCAGCGGTACTATCTGCCGGCGCGTCACCGGGTCGGCGAATCGCCGGATCTGCTCACCGCTACGTCCCATGCCGCCGACCAGCCCCCACACTTTCCACATCAGGTCATGCTCAACCTCGAAACACGCCGCCGCCGCTTGCAGGTTTTGCGCCGCCTCGCGCAGTTCGAGCGCGGCCCGCTTCACGAAATGCATCGCATACCAACGCGCCTCGGCAACGGTGCAGACGGCATCATCGTGCGCCATGTGCCGTTCGCGCAACAGCGCCATGTTGTTGGCTGGCAGTTCGTCATCACGCTGGATCGCGTCAACCCATGCTGTGTACGCCGCGTGACCCGCATGAAAAGTGCGCACTCGTGCTCGCCGCGCCAGCTCAACGCCCCAACGCAGCGCCACACGATAGACATCTCGCAGCGCCGGCCGCTCCTGCTCATCGCCCAGCAGCACGATGCCTGCCAGATCACTGCCCCAGTCAGCCTTGCGGAAATAGCCGCCCGGCTCAAAGCCCAGCCCAGCCGCGAAATCCGGCATGCCCTGGAAGAAGCTCCACCCGATCAGAATGTCACCATCGTCGTCATAGCCGGTGATGATGCAGGGTTCCGGCGGCCCAACCACACCGCACGCAATCACCGGACGCCCGTGCTCGCCGATGCTCTCGACAATCCGCCGCCGATACTCCACCGCATCGTCGCACAGAGTGATCGTGTCCGTGCTGCCCTCAACAAACGCGGGCTTGAAGATAAAGGAGCATGCACGGCCCATGGCGTCACACGCGCGTCGGACAGGCTCGGCGGGATCGTCGGCGATATACGGCAAGCCGACGTTCCCACCGAACCAATCGCCCTCTCGCCACAACAGCCGAAACGCAGCGCCCGACGTGCCCATGATAGAGACATACGTGTGGTTCAGCCACCACTGCCCACCATGGCCCGAGATGAGTTCATGACTCGATTGGTGGCCCATGAACTCAAAGCAGGCCCGCAGGCAGGAAGGGAACGGATCATCCTCCGGGCATCTCTGCACATCGCCGTCTGACTTCCTTGGCTCGACGCCGTACGCCACGCGCGGCACGTTCTCCAACACCTTGTGCGAGAAATCGCCGGGCAGTTGATGTTCGCCGATCGCTTCCGTCACCATCGCGTCAACCTCCGCGTGCATGAGTTGCCGGGGCAGCGCGGCGCGCAGCCGCTGCCGGGCGCGATGGACCAGCGCCTGAGCCGTCCCCAGCGGGATGTCCAGGAAGTCCGCGAGTCGGCGGTGGCTCATGCCGCCCAGGTAGTACATCTCCAACGGCTCGCGGTACTTCGGTGGCAGTGACGCAATGGCGGTAAGGACTTGCTGAGCTGACTCGCGGCCAGAAAGCAGTTGCTGCGGCGTGGCGGACAGGCGTGCATACGCTTCCGGCACCGCCTCAGTCCCCTGCAGCACGCGCCGGCCGCCGATCTGCTGCTTCCGCACCCAGTTCAGCGCCACGCTGTGCGTCACACGCCTCAACCAGCCGGCGAAGCACTGCCCGTCACGCACCTGACCGAGCGTCCCCAAGGCGCGGATGAACACTTCCTGGGTGACGTCCTGCGCGTCGGTCCAGCGTCCCACCACGCCGTGCGCATGGGCGTACACGTACCCCTGGTAGCGCGCAATCAGTTCGCCACACGCCTCGCGCCGGCCGGCACGGGCCAACGCCACGAGTTCGGCATCAGTCAATCCGTCCATCGCGATCCCCATCGGTGACACGCTCCGTACACCGAGGGCATTGTCACCGACATTCATGCCACCGATCCATACCTATGACATGAGGCGCCGCGCGTTTGTTGCGTTAGGGGCGGAGAATCGCGGGTGGGAACAGCGGGGTGCCACACAGCGTCGACGGACCGGCCGCCGCCCCGAGGGCCTTCGGGGCGGCGGCACGGCAATCCGGGCGAGCGTGGCCGTGCCTCTCTGCACAAAGCGTCACATGTGACAAGCCGTCCCGGGCGAGAGGCCGGAACCGAGACGTCTATCAGAGTCTGGGTGGCTACTCCACGGGCCAGAGCCCGTTGAAGATGGATGTGACCGCGGTCTCGATCGCACCGGCCAAGCCGTCGGTGATGCCGTCGGTCACACCATCGACAACGGCGCGGTGACAGCCGCTAAGCACCAGCAGCCCACATCCAATAGCCCAGAGAATCGCCATTCGCGGTCGTTTCATCAGTTGCTCTCCTGTGCGGCGCGCTCGGCATTGATGGCCTCAAGCGCCTTCTCAAGTTGCTCAATGCGCGCGGTCAGCCGATCTTCCTTCGGCTTGGCCTTCCAGATGGGAAAAGAGAGATCGAAGTAGACTGTCTGGTCCTTGTTGCCGTTGCCCTCATCAATGTCGCGGCGGCGATAGCTGACGCCAGTGGTAACACCGTTGCTCCACTTGACCTCGACGCCGGGCTGGAATTTGTACCGCACCGAGTCCTCGCTCGAGTTGCCGGCGTGCTGGAACTCCGGACCAGCCTTAAACTTGCCGCGGACTTCCTGGACGGTGGCACAGCCCGCCGAGAGGATGAGCAGGCTGGCCAGTCCCGAGATGAGTACAACGCGCATGTGTTTCACTCCTGCCAATAGGTGTGTTGGGATATCTCAGACCGCTACGACGAGAGCATCCCACCGGGCGGCACCGCCCAGCCCACGCACGCCGCCACGCCGGGCCAGACGGCTGCCATCAGAAGGCTCTCTTCCAAACGCGTACAACGGGGCCGCCGCCCAGCGACCACCCAGTCCGCTAATGGGCACAACGCGTGCCACACGCCCGAATCACTTACCATCGGCCGATCATGGCCGAGAACCGGGCTGCCAGAATGCAATCCGTCATATATACTGGTTACTGGCGCTCATCATCACATTGATAACGTGATATATGCTTGACAATCCGTGTTATATTGTGATATCAAGGCCCTCATGCAAAGATTCATGGGTCTGCTACTGGGAGTGTGGCGCGAGGCTTGCAGCCAGATCGCGATCTCGGAGTCCGTCTGCCGGATCGCCCCTCTGCTGTGCGAACGCTTGCCGATTCGCACGCTGCTCGTGCAACGCGTGGACCTGAGACACTGTACCCTGCAACGGGTGGCGGCTGCCAACCAGGATGGCGCCTGCGGCAACCAACACGTCGCGACACCATGCACGCGCCAGCAACTCGATGATTTGCTGGCCTGGGGGCACTCGGCCGAACTGAAACGCTGGCCCGCTGGC
>JAFGRR010000306.1 GCA_016935035.1 Phycisphaerae bacterium
GGGCTGGTCGGCTGGTTGTCGGAGCGGGCCGATCACCAAGCGCTGGCCGATATCGAGCATGCGCCGCTGGCGAGGGCGTACTACGAAGAGATGATGCTGGCGCTGGGCAGTACGTTCATCTATGGCGATACGGCGGTGTGTTTCCTGCCGCACGCGGGCAATGCGGAGATCGTGGGGGAGCTGGCGGATCTACTGATTCGCTGCGCGGACGTGCGGCGTGTGCTGTGCGGGGCGGTGGTGACGGGGCAGGTGATTGTGTCCGCCAGAACATCGCGCGAGGGCGGCGACGCGGTTCGGCTGCTGACGCCCGCGCTGAAGGGGCTGGGGCACTGGGGTGGTCATCCGAATCGGGCCGGTGGGCGCATCGCGTCCGACGGCGACGGGGGTGAGGTGACGCAGGGCATCCTGGAGGAGGTCAAGGGGCGCTGGTTGCGGGCGTGCGGCGTGAGCGAGACCAGGGGCATGCGTTTGGTGACGAAGCGCAAGGTGCTGGATCTGTTTTGAGTGCGCGCGAGAAGACGGCGGACGGGACGTCGGCCGCTACATTGCGGCATTGGGCGCCACGTGGGCGTTGCGGCTAGGGGGGCTTAGTCGGTGAGGCGATAGAGCACGAAGGTCAGGTCGTCGGGCTTGCTGGGCTGGCCGGGGTCGGGGGAGCGCATGCGGCAATCGCACTCGTCGGCTAGCCGCTCGGCCACTTCGGTGAGCGGACCGGTGCGGATCAGATTGGCCACGTCAGGCGCCGGGATGTTGTCGAACAGGCCGTCACTGGCGAGCAGGACCGTATCGCGCTGACACAATCGCAGGTTGGAGCCTATCTCGATGCGCATCTCCGGCGAGCCGACCATGTTCGAGACGATGTGCAGGTCTTCGTGGTGCAGGGCCTCGTCCTCCGGCAGCCACCCGGCCTCCACCGCGTAGCCCACGGGCGAGTGTGACACGGTTTGGAGCTTTAGCTTGCCGCGCTGGCCGACGACGAGTGACATCGAATCGCCAACGTGATACGAGCGAATGTGGCCGTCGTCGATCTGGATGGCGACGAGGGTGGTGGCGGCACCGACGCCGAGTGCCTGGACAGCCTCGTTGGCCTTTTCGAAGCCATCGAGAATGCCCGTTCGCATTGTTCCCCCCGAGTCGAGCGCGCGATTCAGTGCCGCCGACAGCGATTCCAGTGCCAGACGCGACGCTTGCTCGCCGGCGGGCTGTCCGCCGAAGCCGTCGGCGACGGCGAGCACGGCGTTCTTCGGCCCGCACTCGATCAAGGCGGCTGCGTCCTCGTTTGGTGTTGGTTTATCGGGGCAGCGTGCCGTGAAGATCACTGCCAGGCCAGAGGCGAGCGGGCGGGCCTCGGCCTTTTGCAAATCAAGGTCCAGGAACAGGTGAACACGCTCGGACGTGTCAGCCGGCATTTGGCCTCCTACGCCTTCCTGGTCGACTTTCCGCACCAGGGGCAGTAGTCCCAGTAATCACGCAGCACACCCCAGCCACACCGCGTGCACCGTCCCTTCGCGCCCTCGATTTTCCAGGCACGCTGGACCTTACGCCGACACCACGGGCAATAACGCATGAATGGCATCAGTTCCTTGCCGGCGCAGCGGCTGTTCGTGCAACTCGCCGTGTAGCGGAAATCAGGATGACGTGGCGTGGCGTCCGGGTTGATGGCAGACCCGTAGCACCACGGGCAGAAGCGCCAGTCCGTTTTCACTCCCCGTTTGCAGCGCGGGCAGCGGCCGCGGAAGCGGTTTTCCTCCGGGGCGACGCGGCGTTTCGTGCCGCACCACGGGCAGCACTGCATGCTCTCCGAGACGGGGCCGTGGCAACGATGGCACGTCCCGCGGACCTCAAGGGTCGAGCGAAACTCCTTCAGGAAGCCACGGGCGCGGAGAGTTTTCCAGTCGGCGCGCTGTTTCCCCGATTTTGTTCGCCGGCGTCGCGCGGGAGTCCCGCGCAAGGCCCGCGGCTTCATGCGTTTGAAGGCAGCCATCATGCGCGACGCGTCCGCGAAACGCTTGCGATGGTCGAGTTCCAGGCAGCGGCGGAGAAACGCGATCAGGTCCGCGTGCAGGCTCTTGCGAACACGCTCGAAGCCCGGCGGCGGCCAGGTGAAGGGCCATTCCGGCAGGTAGCCGGAGAACATGCGGTAGAATATCAGCCCCAGCGAGAACACGTCCGAGCGCAGCGACGGCTTGCCCATGGCCTGCTCGGGGGCCACGTATCCGACCGTGCCGGAACCCGAAGCCTCCAGTGTGCGGCGCGCCACCTTGGCGATGCCAAAGTCGGCCAGACGCACGCGATTATCGGCGAACATGATGAAGTTCTCGGGTTTGAGATCGCCGTGCAGGATACGCTTGCTGTGCGCGAACGCGACGGCCGCCAGCATTTGTCCGGCTAGGTCGATCATCGTGCGTCCCGACATGCGACGTGAGAGACGGTCGCCCAGTGTCTCCTCGCCCAACGGGGAGGCGATGACGAAGTGTCCCTCGATGAAGCCGGCGTCCTTCACGGGGAGGATGTTGGGGTGATCGAGGCCGGCCGTCAGCCGCACTTCCTGGCGAAAGCTGTCGAGCGTGTCCTTCGTCACGAGTTTGGCGTGTGGGATTTTCAGCGCGACGGTGATACCAGCGATAGTGTCAAACGCCTTGTAGACGGTGGCGAAGCCGCCTTCGGCCAACCGACGATCGATGCGGTACTTACCCAGTCGCTGTCTGACACGCACGGGCGTCATCTATGTCTATCCCGCAATCTCACAGCCATCCGTGGCGTTTGAAGTACAGCAACAGGCCGCCGCCCATTGCGATCATGGCGGCCAGCACCGCCCAGAAGCTTAGCGGGTTCTCGGGGGGCGGCCACACCGGCAGGTTCATGCCGTAGATGCCGGCGATCACCGAGA
>JAFGRR010000031.1 GCA_016935035.1 Phycisphaerae bacterium
ACTTCCTTAAGCAGGTGCCCCGCGACTTTGTCCGACGCCAGAGCTTTGGTCTCGTATCGAAATCGAGATAGGCCCAGATGCAGGCTTTCCAGGAACTCCGCCGACGGCAGCCCGCCCCACGACGGGTGGTACATGGCCTTGTGCCCCGCCGCACAGATGCTGCGCGGGATGCCGGCCGGCGCCATGTTTCCGGTCAGATACCCCGGAACGAAGTCGGCCAGCTCAACCCAGGACGCCGTTGCTTCCGCGGCCTTCGGCGCCGTTCGCACGAAACGCAACAGCTTAGACCAGTACCACTCCGACGAGTACGTTCCGCCGCACTTCTGCAGGTACGGCACACCGGCGCTCTTGGCCCGTTGTGTAATCTCCTCGGCCTCGGCGTGTGACGTATGGTCCTTCCACAGCCAAGCCTGCGCGGCAAGCTCGTCGGCATACTCCGGCAACATCGCCAGCGCACGCCCCTGGCGATCGACCGGCATTGGCGTTGACCCGGTGGTATCGACGCCGATGCCCACGACCGCCTCGGCGTCGAATCCGTCAACCTGCCGTGCTATCCGCACAGCCTCTCCGACAGCGGAGTGCAAGCCTTTGATGTAGTCGCCGGGATGTTGGCGGGCCAGGTTTGGGTCGATTGTGTCGAGCAGGATGCCGGCTGTGCCGCTGGCATAGTCGTACGTCGCCGTGGTGACTTCGCGTCCGTCGCGAACGTCGACGATTACTGCCCGGACGCTATTGGTGCCATAGTCGACACCAATGGCATAGGCTGGTGCGCTCTTGTTCAACTGACTAATCCGTTTCATGCCGATGTACCTTGAACGTTCGGCTCGCATAGCACCGGCCCATCGCGAGCACTGCACGAGGAGTCTGGCGCTCCCAATCGAGTCCCGGGGACGCCCCCGGGGTCCGCGAGGTTTCGTCGCCCGCCCCGGCTCGTGCAACCGGCATTATGCGGCGGTGGTCACGTAAATCCAACTCAAAACGGCCATGTGATCGGCCGGCGATGCAGACCGTCACGCAGGTCTGGTGGTCATTGGATTCCTCGTAGCCGAGGGCGATGCCCAGAACACGTTGGGCAACCATCGTGCGTGGCGTCCACACTGAATACCAAGTTGGCAATCCGCCGACCACGCGGCAGAATGTAGCATCAGCCAGCGCGACTTCCCGGTGCGGGACAGAGGACCGCCGCTGGCCGCAGCCCGATTGGGGTACGCTATGAACGTCCAAGCCGCACTCAAGACTCAGTATCACGCCGCGCTCGCGATGTTGAAGGACGCCATCGAGCAGTGTCCGGATGATCTCTGGGCCGGCGGCGGCTATCCGATCGCGTTCTGGCGCGTCGTGTACCACACGCTGTTCTACACGCACCTTTACCTGCAACCCGACGAAAAGTCGTTCGAGCCGTGGGAGCATCACCGGGAGAACAATCAGCACCTCGGCACGGATCCCGACGACCCGCCGAAGATCGGCGAGCCGTATACCCGGGAGCAGATGCTGGAGTATTGGGCGCTATGTGACGAGGTGGTGGACACGATCATCGATCGGCTGGATCTCGCCGCCCCCGAGTGCGGCTTCTGGTGGTACAAGCTGCCGAAGCTCGACCATCAGATCAACAACATCCGCCACATCCAGCACCACGTCGCTCTCCTGGCCGGTCGCCTGCGCCAAACGGCGGGTAAGGACGTGCGCTGGGTGGGCTCCATATGAGGTCCGGCCGGTCGCGGCACGGTGATGAGCGGCGCACTTGTTGTTACCGGGTCACTGCATCAACATACAGACATGGATGAGCACGAGCGTGACGCAATGGTCGGGCGGGCCTCGGCTGGTGATACCGGGGCCTTTCAGTGTCTGCTAGTGTACTACCATGTGGCACTGCGGACAGCCGTGCAGCGGGCCACAACGAATGCTCTGCGCATGTATGTTGATGCGGACGACGTCCTGCAACAGGCGTATATTGCCGCCTTTGAGCATGTTGCCGATCAGGGGCTGGACTCTGCGGCGCGTTTCTACAGGTGGATCGAGCAAATCGCACTCAATCAGCTCAAGGACATGCAGCGCGCCATGCGGCGGAAGAAACGTGATGTCGCCCGCGTCGTGTCCCCGCACCTGGATCTCAGCGCCACGTGTACCGACCTCTTCCAGCGTCTTGCCGCCGATGACGCCACTCCCAGCCAGAATATCGCACGCGATGAAGCCGTGGCGGCAGTGATGACATCGCTGGCCCGATTGAGCACCGAGCAGCGCGACGCCATCCGCTTGCGCATTCTCGAAGACCGGTCCGTCGCGGAGATCGCGACTGCGCTCGGGAAATCCGAGAAGGCCGTGTACGCCCTGTGCTATCGGGGTCTGCGGGCCTTGCAGGCACACCTCGGCCCCGTGCGTCACTTCCTGACGAAGATCTAGGGCGCTGGCGGGAAAAAACTGGAACTCGCGCGGAAGATCCGCGTGCATCGGCGTCTGTAAGAGGCGGACGGCAGCCGACGAGACTGCCACAAAAGTGCGCCGTGGTCCAAGTTGCAGAAAATGGTGCCGCGCGCGAAAAAACCACGCCTCCTCAGGGGGCCGGAGCTGACTCAAGGGAATATCGGCCCGGGGCTGGTCAGTACCCCGTCTGCCAACGAGCGCGTGGTGCTGTCAACACAACGAAGGAGAGACCAATGAGAAGCAAGTCCCGCCAATCAGTAGGGATTGTGGCAGTCGGGGCAGTCTTGACGGTACTGCTGACGGCCGAGGCGCCCGCATTCGCGGGCGGATGGCCGATCGGCGACATAAACGGCGATGGCATGGCGGATGTTTTCGATATTGACGCCTTTGTCGGGACATTGACAGGTACCGACCGCGGACACGTCGAGCCGTCTGGCTACTATCCGCTCGATGGAAACGCCAGAGACTACGGCACTAATCAGCGCGCCGGCACTGAGCACAACGGCGCCGCCTATGAAACCGGTCTGTACTATGAGGCGGCCACCTTTGCAGGCAGCGGCGACTGGATTCAGGTTCGGCAGCATGCGGCGTTGTCTATGCCGATGTTCTCGTGGACGGCATGGTTCAGAATGGAAACCCCGCCATCGACCGCCGGAATGATGGTCGCGGCTCAGGCCAACTCCGGGTTCGGCACCGGCTCGCGCATGGTCGGCCCGGTTGATGATGGTGGCGCCGTAAAGATGCGCTTTCAGTGGGCACCTGACGACACAGGCGGAAACACGATCACAGGCACGACAGACTTGCTGACCGGCCGCTGGCACCACGTTGCCGTCACGTACGATGGAATGACAGCCCGCCTGTACATCGATGGCGAGCTTGAAGGCTCACTCCAAACGACACTGCCGCCGGTTGAAGCAGATCTTGGGATCGGCGGTCATTTGGAGGCGACGGACTGGGACTGCCTTGTTGGGGCAGTTGACGAGTTCCGCATGTATGACCGAGCCTTGAGCCCGTATGAAGTCGCCGACCTGGCAACCACCATCGACGCATTCGGATTCGACGAGTTTGGCTACGGCCTTGGCAGTGTCCCGCTGGGCGCGTTCAGCGCAATCAGCCACGGCCAGTGCCACTGCCTGGCGCTCCGCTGCGATGGCAAGATCGTCGCCTGGGGCGATGACACCGGTGATGGACGTGACTATGGACAAGTCACTGATACGCCCACGTATCCGGGCTTCGTGGCGATCTCCGCCGGCCGCTGGCATAGCCTGGCGCTGTACGATCCGGACGGCGACGGCATGGGTTCACTGGTTGCGTGGGGTTGGGACGACTATGGCCAGGTCAGCGACACACCGGCCGATGATGACTACGTCGCGGTCTCGGCCGGTTACTGGCACAATGTAGCCATGCGTGCAGATGGATCCGTCGTGGCGTGGGGGGTAGATGAAGGTGGATGGCGCGATCAGGGACAAGTAACCGACACGCCGACAGGCAATGACTTCGTCAAGGTTAGCGCCGGCCGTGACTTCAACATTGCGCTAAAGAGCGATGGCTCATTGGTAGCTTGGGGTAACAACGACCAGGGGCAATGTGCCGTTCCGACTGAAAGCGACTTCAAGGAGATCGGGGCCGGGTACATGCACTCCGTGGCCATCAGGGTCGATGGCACACTGGAGGTCTGGGGAAGGTGCGAAGAGGGGCAGTGCATCGGCGTCCCGGTCGATGACGACTTCATAGCTGTTTCGGCGGGCTGGTATCACAGCATGGCACTGCGGTCCGATGGCACGGTTGTGTGTTGGGGCTCGAATGGCGGCACCGTCTATGGCGAGACCACCTCCGGACCGAGTTCGCACTATGGTGGCATTGCCGCCGGATACGGTCACAGCCTGACGCTGGTCAAACCGATCGGACAGTAGCGCTGCGGCAGGGCGTTCACTCAGCGCCACTGAGCGGCCGGCTCGGGCTTTCGCAGTCCGGGTCGGCCGCTCTGTGTGATGAGCCATGCTAATGCGTGGCCACAGTCCGCCACCAACTCAGCCACTGCGCTGAATCGTCATACCGTTCCGTGACACCGCGGGCCTCATCAATACCCGTGGCCTCAAGCTGCCTGGTGACTTTCAGGAACGGGGTTTTGATGGTTTCATCCGCGCCAGCTTTCTTCACGTGGAAACTCACTTGAAGCAGGCTTCGCGTTCCATCCTCGTCCTGCCGCGGTGAGTCTATGATGTTGTCTATCTTCCACGCGATCTTGGAGTTCGGGACGGGCTGCCCGCGCGCATCCCCAAAGAACGGCCAGTCAAACCCGCCCGGCTTATTCAAGAAGGCATATGCCACAGGGGTCTGATCGGCCAGCCCTGAAATCCCGCGTCCCATCGACGGGCTCTCGGCATTAAAGTCTGTTGGGTCAAGGACCATCGCCACGGGCACAAGTTCCCAATCGCCAGGCACAATGCGGTCCGGCGAGTCCGCATAAGTCCCGTCGTATGTCAACCTGTACATCCCCCAGGCCAGGATGCCCGTACGCCCGTCATCCAGCAGGCTGGGTATCGGTAGTAAGCCATAGATGTGCCCGAAGTGCCAGAACGTCCCCTGGATGTTGCCGGTCAACGGATCAACCATCGAGATACGTGTGGGTGAATCGTTGGCATCCTGCGCAACCACAATCAGCTCATCGCCGGCCTGTTGGTCGATATCGGCAACCACGATTTGCCTTACATGCCACCACCTAGCACTCGATCGAAACTCCGGCCACGGGATGCCATGGTGCAATGGCGTGTGCCAGACGTCGTTGCCATCGGCATCCAACCCCAGAAGCACATCGCCCTCTTCATTCACGGGTTCGCGAAGTCCCACCACAACGACATGCCCAGCCGCCGTGTGCACATCGTCCGCACACACCAGCGGATTGTCGCCAAGCTGGTGAAAGTCGCGCAACTCCCGGTAAGCTGATTCGCCACGCCTCCTGACCTCGACCCGGCTGTCCACCACCCTGGCATCAGCCACATCGAATGACGGTCCACCTGGCACCACAAACCACGCGATCGCGGACCCGATGGCCACCAACATACCCAGAACAGGGGCGATCCAGCGGTTGTTGGTCGCTTCGGAGCGCGGGTACCGGATGGGCCGATCAGAATCGACGATGCGCAGCACGGCTTCGGCGTTTACCGGCCGGTCCTGCGGGGCCTTGGCCATCATGCGAATCGCGAGCGCAGATAGCGACCGATCGATGTCCCGGCTGATCCGCCGCGGGTCCGGCGGCTCTTCGTCGATGATCTTCCGCAACGTCGCCGTGGGTGTGTCGGCCTTGAATGGCGTGCGACCGGTGAGCATCTCGTATAGCACGACACCGGCCGAGTACAGGTCGGTGCTGTGATCCACCTGTCCATCGCCGCGTGCCTGCTCCGGGCTCATGTAGTCAGGCGTGCCCAGCACGGCGCCGGTCGTCGTCAACTGCGTCTGTGATGACCATATTCTGGCCAGACCGAAATCAGCCAGCCGTACGGCCGGCAATGCTGCGCCGCCGCAATGGCTGGAACCGTGGGCCGGCAGTTTG
Source organism: Phycisphaerae bacterium (assembly GCA_016935035.1). Lineage (GTDB taxonomy): Bacteria > Planctomycetota > Phycisphaerae > UBA1845 > Fen-1342 > JAFGRR01. The sequence continues at coordinate 5,975 of JAFGRR010000031.1, forward strand.
TCGGCCCTGACTGCCTCTTGCCTGCCAGCGAGTACCGCCTCGCTCGCCGCGTCCACAATACCGACGTCGCCCAGCAGGACGTTGGACGGCTTTATGTCACGATGGATCAGACCGCGCTCGTGTGCGGCGCTCAGCCCTTTGATCAGTTCACGGAAGATGTGCCGCGCCAGATCGGCCTCAAGTGGTCCGCGTGCCCGAATAAACGCCGCGAGATCGACACCATCTACATATTCCATCGCAATGAACGGGGCGCCGCCCTGTTCACCGACGGCGTAGACTGTCACGATGTTCGGGTGCTGCATGGCCGCCGCCGCGCGGGCCTCACGCTCGAAACGCTCAAGCGCCGTACGCTCCCCGGCGAACTCGGGGCGCAGAATCTTGAGCGCCGCGGCGCGTCCCAGTCGCGGGTCAATGGCCTTGAGCACAATTCCCATCCCACCGCGCCCCAGCAGCCCGACAACCGCGTACTCGCCAAAAGCCGCCATGTACTCTGGGGCAGTTGCAGGGGCCAGTACGCCCCGGTTGATGAGCGAGGCAACCAACTGATCAGGACGTTGCATGCCGCTGACAAGATCTACGGCGGCGCGCATACCATCCGTCAGGGTTGCCGTCGCCAGGGCCTCGGGTCCATCAGTGGAATCACCGCCACGCTGCCGTTTCAGATATTCGTCAAGCGCGCGGCCCATCCGCGCGTCGCGTGACAGATCGCCAGCTACGTGCTCGTCGGACTTGCCCACTACCGTGCATCCCTCCGCAGCAACTCATGGAGCAGACTCACCATCCAGGATAGCAAATGCGCCGCCCCGACTCACGTAATTCACGCATTCCCCGGTGCGGAATCGACCTCGGCCAGGCTTATCAACCGTGTCACAGTGTCGGTCGCGCGATCAGCCGCGCCGGGCAGCCGCAGCGGCACTGCCTTATGCCCTTGCCCAACGCCCATTCTCGGCCAGGCCGGCGATGACGGTCATGTCACGGGCCATCACCACGTAGTGCGATCCGAGTTTGCCCGCGGCACGCTCGTCGTCGGTTACTTCGAGGTCGGAACAGGCCAGGCACGTCAGCCCATGTCCCACGGCCATACCCGCCAACACCGGCTGTAGTGCGACATGGATGCTCGTGATGTGAAACACCAGTAGGCCCGCGTCGGTCAGCTTCGACAGATAGAGCTGCATGGCACCGGCGTCGACCAGCGCCGGCGGAATGTCATCGCCGTCGAACGCGTCGATGACGATCATGTCGAATTCGCCGTCGCCCGCCGCCGGCAGCGTCTCACACGCGTCGCCGATGATGATCTCATGCGTGCCGCGGCAGGTGCTCAAATAAGTGAAATACTGCGTATCCGCCGCAATCTTCGCCACCGCCGGATCAATCTCGTAGAACACCAAGTGCTGTCCCGGCGTCGCGTACGCCGCCATGCAGCCCACGCCCAGGCCGATGATCGCGACGCGGGCCCCGCTACGTGCCGGCGTCCAGGCGGCGAACACGTCACCCAGCGGTCCGCCACGGTGATAGTACGCCATCGGCTCGGACGCCAACGCCGCGTCGACACTCTGCATGCCGTGCCGCGTCTTGTCATTCAGCAGCACACGCGCGTTGAGCCACGAGCTGAAGACCACCCGCTTCAACCCGAATTCGTTCGCGGCGATGTACAGCGGCGTCGATTCCATCACAACTCCGCCGACACGTGAGTTGACCAAACTCCCCCTGGCCGGCCTGGCAAGTGTACCATCTCAGAAAAACGCTCACTCATGCAGGGTGGCACAGGCGTCTCGCCTGTGGACACACGTGCTGATCCTGCAGCCGCTGGCGGCGGTACGAGCTCTGAGTCTATCGCAACCGGACGCGATTCCAAGCCGGATGTCCCGCCCACGCCACATTCCCACCCGGCCGGAAATTGCATCGGGATTGACGATGCAACTACCCGCCTCACAATGGCGTATATGGACACACGCCAGGCCGCCAGCGAGTTCGCCGCACTGTTTCCGCAGGTCTACCGCCGTTTCTGCCGGCGGACACAGGTGACCAATTACCGACCGACACCCGAGGCCACTGCCGTGCTGCTGCATCTCGCCGAGAGCGGCCCCCTGACCGTTACCGAGGCCGCCCGCCACATGCTCCGCTCACAGGCGACGATGAGCGAGATTCTGGCCCGGCTGATCAAACGCGGCCTGCTGTCACGCGTACGCGACCAGCGCGATCGCCGGCGTACGCTCGTCTGGCTCACGCTGGCGGGAGAGCGCGTCCTGGACGAATCACGACAGATCCTGTCGCCGCAGTTGCTCGCCCGGGCCATGCGCGACCTGACGCCCGAGCAACGTCGCCGGCTCGTACGATCGATCGAGGCCCTCCTGTTGGCCGCCCAACAGACAAAAGGAAACCAGACATGAACGCCCAGACCCGCTGCCAGAGTTGCGGCATGCCCATCGAGGACGGTAGCTACTGCCAGCACTGCACCGACGCCGACGGCAACCTCCAGAGCTTCGACGAACGCTTCGAGCGCATGGTCCAGTTCTACCTGGCCCAGAAACGCTCCGACACCCGCGCCCAAGCCGAGCGCGACGTCCTAGCCTACATGGCCACCATGCCCGCCTGGCGCGACCATCCCGACCTTCACGCGGCACAGCTCGCGCGGCAAGAATAGCTCAGCCGCCCAAGACAAACCACTTGCCTCCCACGTACCCGAAAACGTGCCCTCGGCACCACGTTCGCGATATTGCTTGACGTTGCACGAACAAGATGTATATTAGGTTATTGTTCGGTATCTGTCAAGTTCGGAATCCGGGTGGACATGTCCGGGGATCAGGGGAGTAAACGTGACCAGCACAACATCACAGAAAATGACAGCATCGCGGCCGGAGCATTCGCAGGCAACAACTCGCCCAAGCCATCGACCACATACCGCCATCGACACAGCCGACGCCCGGGGCTTGCTGCATCGCGTCTTCGGGTTCACCGACTTCCGCCCAGGCCAGCTAGCTGTCATCGAGCGCCTGCTGGCAGGAAAGAATGCACTA
>JAFGRR010000307.1 GCA_016935035.1 Phycisphaerae bacterium
AACGCACCGGTTTACAGCGTCACCTTCTCACCCGACGGCTCTCAGGTACTCAGCGGTGGCGGCGACGCCCGCGCGCTGCTCTGGAATGTCGTTGACGGCAGCATCGTCACGACGTTCTCCGGACACGCCAACAGCGTCGTCAGCACCGCGTTCGCACCGGACGGTGCCACCGTGGCCACCGGCGCCCGCGACGCCGTCGCACGCATCTGGGACAGCGCCACGGGCGCCGTCATCCGCCGCATGCAGCCCTGCGATTCCACCATCAGCGCCGTCGATTTCTCGCCGGACGGCACGCAGATGCTGGCGGCGGTGGCAGCGGCCAACAGCGTGCAACTCGACACGCCCGAGCCACAGGGCAACGACATGAACCTCACGACGCCCCAGCCGCTCAGCCTCGACGTGCCGGAAATCACGCCCGGAACTTACTTTCTGTGGGCCGAGTTGGACACGGACCGCACGAGCCCCGCACGTACTTATGCACCAACCGTGATCCAGGTGCTCGACCCATTGCCCGCCTTTGTCATCGACCCGAACGATCCGACCTCAGCGCCGCCGCAAGTCACGCTGATCAACAACTCCGCGACCGTGATCGTCGCGCCGACCATCGAGCGGCAGATATTCGATATCGGCGCCATGAGCCTCGGCGACCGCATCATCATGAGCTTCGCCTCGTTGCCCGGCTATGGTGAGTATTACAGCGAGCCCAAAATCGCCGAATCCACCGGCCTGGCAACCCGCACGTCCAACACCGGCAGCGAGGGCGACGGGTTCTACAGCCTGATGCTGCTCGATCGCGAGCAGGACGTCCTGGCCTGGTATCAGGATTCGGGCGTGCTCTTCTCGCCCGATGCCAAGATCGTGGTCGGCGCCAACAACTCCTCGCACTACTTCGCCACCGATACGGCGACCAGCGTGAACATCCAGGTAGTGCGCAACGCCGGCCTGACGCCGCGCCAGCAGCGCGTCTACCTGAACTTCGAGGGCGGCACCGGCCTGGTCATCGCCGGCAGCGTGCCTTTCGACATCAGCCCGCTCACCGACATCCTGCTCAACACCGGCGTCTACACCGAGGACCAGATCAAGAACGATATCAAGCGCGGCATCGTCACGCGGGTCAGAACCATGCTGGCCCCGTACAACGTCCAGGTCACGTGCAGCGAGGGTGACCTCAACGACCCGGCCGACAACGGCGCCCCGCCCGCTTCCCCCTATCAGCAGGTGTATTTCGGCGGTACCTTCGTGATGGACTGGGACGACGACACCGGACTCTATGATCTCGCGGCTGCGGACTACGTTGACCCGCGCAACGAGACACTGACCGGCACCGGAGCCGTGTCTGTCGACGGTATCCTCGGGGTCTACGGCACGGGGTTGCCGGCGGCCGGCACCATGGGCCTGATTCTCGGAAACGCGACGGCGTATGACATAGGATTCCTTCTGGGTCTGCGCCGCACGGAAGGAACCACGAACGACATCATGGATTTGGGTGTCCTGTGGGGATATCCGTCAGGCGCCACATTGCTGGAAACCTCGTCGCCCGCGTTTGGCGAGGGCGCTCTGCGGGCCTATGAGCAGTACGGCACGCACCCACCCTCACCCACCAGTGCGTTGGCCCCGATCGGCATTCAGGACGCGCCCACGCTATTTCAGCAGTTGATTGGCCCGGCACCCTGATTGTCGGCCCCACGGTCCGAGCCAGGTTTTTGCCCACAAATGGTTATGCACCGCCGGTCCGACGTTTCCGCGGAACGTCGGACCGGTGACGTAGTATGAGCATAGACCTACTTGGCGTGTTTCCGTGAACGCCGTTTGCAACGCGCACGACCTGCGTTACAATGAAATGTAGACGCAGGAGGCGTCCAATTCTGGGGCCTGACCAATCCCCGCCGCGCGGGGTGTTCGCATGAGGTGGGCATGTCATGGGCAAAGTCACGATAGAGGACATCAGTCGTCGGACCGGCCTCTCACGTGGTACTGTCTCAAGGGCGCTAAATGATCGCCCCGACATCAGCACGGTAACGAAGCAACGCGTGCTCGACGCGTGCCAGGAGTTGAACTACGTTCCCAGCCGAGCCGCGCGATCCCTGGCCACCGGGCGCAACTTCACCGTCGCGGTCGTGGTCGACGATCTTGACGAACGTTTCGCCTCGTCATTCCTGCGCGGCGCGATGACTCGTGCCGAGCAGGCCAACTACAGCGTTTTTGCCGTTGAGCTCGGCCACGACGATGCCCAACGCCGTTCACGCATGACTCGCGTGGCCAACGAACGCGTGGACACGGTGCTGATCGCGGCCAACCTGGGGGACTCCGCCGCCTCGATCTTGCGCCAGGCGTTCCCCGATCGCCCCATCGCATCCTGTCTGCCCATCGAAAACATGAAGTGCGACACACTGGTGTGTGACCAGGGCGAATCCGGAGCGCTTGTCGCACGCCACCTCTTTGAACGTTGCGGCAATGACATACTCTACGTCCACAGCCCGGACTGCCGTGACGCGGCGGGCCGCTTGGCCGGGTTCCAACTGGAGGCTAGTGGCCGCGGGCTGGACGCCGCTCCAATGACACTGGAGGTCCCGGTTAACGCCGACCAGGACACGCTCTGGTCACTTCTTGAACCACGCTTTTCTCAGATTCGCGGGATCGCGGCTACGGGCGACACGCTGGCGCTGGGCATCATGATGGCCGCCATGCGAGCCGGTCGCCGGCCCGGACGCGATCTGGCCATAGTGGGCCAGGGAAATACACAATGTGGCCAACACATTCACCCAGCCCTAACAACCACCGATTTCGCGGGTGAGGAAACCGGCCACCGCGCGATGGGCATCATGCTCCAGCGGCTCAACCACACACGGCTGGACGCCCCCGAACAAATCCCGGTCGCACCGTCTCTGATCGAACGTGAGTCATCGTCCCTGAACAGGTGACGTGCGACAATCGCCGCCGCGTAATACCTTTCGCCGGGTCACTTTGCGCCGCGCGTTTCTGGCATGCCCGGCCCGCCTCGATCGTGGGCACGCCCGGACGGCTCGCGCGGACGCGCTTGACGCTGCTGGCATGTATCCGCTAGATTCCCCGTGGTGAATGCTGAACATTCGCGCGAATACGCCCGCAACCGCGAGCCTACGTCAATGGGAGGGACGGCGGGAGTGTATTGTCTCGCCGGGACCGCTCGGTTCCAGCACTTGGAAGGGTCGGATTCCACGGCGTGGCGGTTGGTTCGCCCGCGCGCGGAGGCTCCATCACCATGGGAGATGATGAAATGCAGGTGACCGTTTCTGGACGCCACATGGCCGTCAGCGAGTCCGTAAAGGTCTACTGCAACGAGAAGGCCGAACGCCTGACAAGGTTTTACGATCGCATTCAGGCCATCGAAGTTGTGCTCGACGGGCATTCTGGGTTGCATACGGCGGAGATGATCGTGCACAGCGAGGGTACGCAACCCTTCGTCGCAACTGAACAACACGCCGATCTCTACGCGGCAATAGACCTTCTGATCGACAAAATGGAACGACAACTTACGCGTCACAAAGAGCGAATGCGCAATCGCAAACACCCGCCCCGCGTCGGCGGCGAGAGCGAATCAACACTCGGGTGATGTGAATCCAGCGGAGCGCAAGCATGAAACTACTAGACCTGGTCGACCGCCGGGCCGTACGCGCGGAACTCGAAGGTACCGACCGTAACAGCGTCATTCGCGAACTGGTGCAAACCCTCGCGGATGCCGGGCAGATCGACCCCGACGCGGTGGACCGCATCGCCAAGTCGATCATCGCGCGCGAACGTTCGCGCGGAACCACCGGTTTTGGAAAGGGTGTCGCCGTTCCGCACGCGAAGGTCGAGGGACAGACCCGCGTGGTGGCGGCGGTCGGCCGCAGTACGCAGGGCGTGGATTTCTCATCCCTCGACGGCAAACCGGTATTCGGAGTCGTGCTGCTCGTCAGTCCGGCCAGCGACGTTCCGAGCCAGCAGGAAGAGCATCTACACGCGATGGACGTCGTGTTCAGGCTGCTTCAG
>JAFGRR010000308.1 GCA_016935035.1 Phycisphaerae bacterium
GTCGGCTACGGCTACGGCAAGGCCAACGAGGTCCCGCCGGCCGTGGAAAAGAGCGTCAAGCAGGCCAAGCGGCGCATGTTCACCGTGCCGATGCGCGGCACCACCATCCCGCATCGCGTCATTGGACGCTTCGGCGCCAGCCGCGTTGTTTTGATCCCGGCCGGACCCGGTACTGGCGTTATTGCCGGCGCCGCGCCACGTGCCGTGCTCGAACTCACCGGCATCAAGGATGTCCTGACCAAGTGCTACGGCTCAACCAGCCCGAAGAACTTGGTCAAGGCCACGCTCGACGGCTTGGCGCAACTTCGTACGCGGGCCATGGTCGAGGAACTGCGTGGCGTGGCACTCGATCTGCCGCCTGAGCCAGAGATCGAAAAGCCGGTCGCGGCCCATGTGAGTGTGGATAACGCCTCGCCGGCGCCAGTCGAGACGGCCAAGGCACCCGAGATCACCGAATCAACTGAGTCAAAGCAGGAACCGACCAATGATGCTTAACGAGATCACCGCTGCCGCCGGCCGCCATAAGCGCCGTAAGCGCGTCGGACGCGGCGAGTCCAGCGGCAAGGGCAAAACTTGCGGCCGTGGAAACAAGGGTTGCCAGTCACGCGCGGGCGGCGGTGTCCGTAGGCTGACCGAAGGTGGCCAGATGCCCATCTTCCGGCGCCTGCCCAAGCGCGGCTTTAGCAACTTCAACTTTCGCACGGAATTCGAGACGGTCAACGTCTGCGAACTCGAACGCCGCTTCGACGACGGTGCCATGGTCGATTGCGACACGCTGAAGAAGTTGCGTCTCGTGCAAGGTGCTGACCCCTTGGTCAAGATCCTGGCCAAGGGTACGCTCAGCAAGAAGCTCACCGTCCAGGCCCACGCGTTCAGCGGCAAGGCTCGCGAACTGATCGAGAAGGCCGGCGGTAGCGTCAGCATCATCGAGCGCCTCGATCCGGGCGCGGCCTGGAAGGCCAAACGCTTCAGCGCACAGCCCGATCGCAAGAAGAAGGCGACAAAGGCGGTAAAGGCACCCGCGCCGGCAAAGCCCGAGCCCGAGCCGCCCGCTGAGTCCAGCACACCCGAGTCCGAGGCCTAAGCCGGGGCCGCAAAGCGAGGTTGGACGACACGATGTTTCGTGCCTTCATCAACGTCTTCAGAATCCCGGACCTACGCAAGAAGGTGCTCTTCACGCTCTTCATGCTGTCGGTCTATCGCGTGGGTTACTACGTCCCGTTGCCCGGCATCGACCAGACCCAACTCCAGAACTACTGGAAGAACGTCGCTGGTCAGGGCAGCGCCGCGGGTCAGGCCGCCGAACTGTTCGCCATGTTCACCGGCGGCAGTCTGGGCCAGAGCACGATCTTCGGCCTGGGCATCATGCCCTACATAAGTGCGTCCATCATCCTCCAACTGCTGGTAACCGTCGTGCCGGCGCTCGAGAAGCTTTCGAAGGAGGGCGAATCGGGGCGGCGTAAGATCCAGGAGTACACACGCTATATCACCGTGCTGCTATGCCTGGTTCAGGCGCTATTCTGGATCAAGCACTTGCACAGCGCCGGTCTGGTGGTTCCCGATTACGCCGGCTCCGTCAGCTTCCTGCTGATAGCCATAACCGGACTTGTCTGCGGCACGCTGATTCTCATGTGGATCGGCGAGCAGATCGACGAATACGGCCTTGGCAACGGTATCAGCCTCATCATCATGGCCGGTATCGTGGCGCGTCTCCCCGACGCGATCTTCGCAGTTGCCAGCGGCTGGAACCCACAAGGAACCATAGGTGGCGGCTCGATGACCATCGAGAAGATCATCTTCCTGGTGCTGTCGTTCGTCTTCGTCGTCGCCGGCACCATTCTCATCACCCAGGCTCAACGCCGCATTCCGATTCAGCAGGCCCGCCAGACGCGCGGCCGCCGAATGGTCGGTGGCCAGCGGCACTACCTGCCGTTGCGTGTGAATCACGGCGGCGTCATGCCGATCATCTTTGCCAGCTCGTTCCTGCTTATCCCGGGGATGATCTTCGGCTATCTGACCGGCGGCGGAGTCTGGCCGTTGGGCTTCTGGATCTTCCTGCGTGATGCGATGCAGCCGGGCAACTTCGTCTACAACGTCGTCTATGTTGGGATGGTGTTCTTCTTCTCGTATTTCTGGACGTCGGTCCAGTTCCGCCCGAAGGAGCTCTCCGACAACCTGCGCGATATGGGCAGCTTCATACCGGGGCTGCGTCCCGGAAAGCGGACGGCGGATTACCTGGAATCCGTGATGAACAGGATCACGTACGTCGGTGCGGGCTTCCTGGCGATCATCGCCGTCATTCCGTCGATCGTCGCCGTGCAGATGAACATTCCGTTCTCGATCTCGGCGTTCCTGGGCGGCACGGGTTTGCTGATCGTAGTAAGTGTCGTGCTTGACTTCATCCATCGCCTCGAAGCCAACCTGATCATGCGTAACTACGAAGGCTTCCTGGGCGGCGAAGGTGGCCCGGGCGGCCGCATCAAAGGCAGGATGTAGACTATGCCGACTCGACTGATCTTCATGGGACCTCCGGGCTCGGGTAAAGGTACCCAGGCGGCCCGCCTAATGGATAGCGCCGGGCTCGTGCAGCTCTCCAGCGGACAGGTCATGCGCGACGAGATCAAGGCCGGCAGCGCGATCGGCAAGAAGGTCGCTCAGTACGTCGAGTCAGGCGGATTGGTGCCGGACGAGCTGATCACGGGCGTGATCCTCGCGGCGGTCGAGAAGGTCGGCGATCGAGGCTTGATTCTCGACGGTTTTCCGCGCACGGCCCCCCAGGCCGAGTCGCTGGCTGCCGGAATGACCGCACGCGGCTGGAAGATCGACGCCGTTCTGGATTTCCAGATGCCCGACGAGGTGATTATCGAGCGAATCGGCGGTCGTCGGGTTTGCAGTGATTGCGGTGCGACGTACAATACGGAATTCCTTCCGCCGAAGGTCGAGGGCGTTTGCGACGCCTGCGGCGGCAAAGTGATTCAGCGCAAGGACGACCTGCCGGACGTGGTTCGCAACCGGCTGGAGACGTACCGAGCCCAGACGGCCCCGCTCGTGCAGTATTATTCCGAGCGTGGCTTGCTGCACAACATCGATGCCTCGCGCCACGCGGACGAGGTGCAGGTGACCGTACGGCGAATCGTGGATGGACTGGGCGCGGCCTGATGTGGTCCGCCCCGAAGATAGAATTGAAGTCGCCACGTGAGCTGGCCCTGATGCGTAATGCGGGTCGGCTTCTGGGGCGGGTTTTGGACGAGATCGGCATGATGGTCCGTCCGGGCGTAACGAGCCGGGAGTTGGACGAGTTAGCTGATCAGCGGATTCGCGAGGCCGGCGCAACGGCGCTGTTCCGCGGCGTGAAGAACCCTGCGGCACGGTTTCCGTTTCCCGCCTGTATCTGTGCCTCGCTGAACGAGGCCGTGGTTCACGGGATACCGGATGACCGGCCGTTAGAGGCCGGCGACGTCCTGAGTGTAGATTGCGGTCTGCGGTTGAAGGGCTACTGTAGCGATTCGGCCAGGACGTACGCGGTCGGTGAAGTGTCGCTCGAGGCCCGGAAGCTGCTGGCGGTGACGAAGGAGGCCCTGGATATCGCGGTGCGAGAGATTCGCCCGCGGATCAAGTGGAGCGCCGTCGCCGAGAAGATGCAGAAGTGTGTCGAGGACGCGGGTTTTGGTGTCGTCCGGGAGTTTGTTGGGCACGGCATCGGTCGCGAGATGCACGAGGAGCCCAAGATCCCGAACTATGTTGATCGGGATCAACGGCTTGATTTTGAGTTGTTGCCGGGTATGACGCTCGCCATCGAACCGATGGTGGCGGCGGGCGGCCCGGAAGTTGATTATCGCGACGATGATCGCTGGACGGTGATCACGAAGGACCGCTCGCTGGCGGCCCATTTCGAGCACACCGTCGCGGTCACGACCAGCGGCGCCGAGGTTTTGACGCGGGCGGATTGACGCTCGTCACGCCGCTCGAAAGGTGTAGCCATGAAGGTACGAAGTAGCGTTCGACGGATCTGCGAGAACTGCAAGATCATCAGGCGGAAGGGCATTGTCCGCGTGATCTGCACGAATCCGCGTCACAAGCAGCGTCAGGGCTAGCGGGAAGCGAGGTTAGGCGTATGCCGCGTGTTGCCGGTGTAGACATTCCGAATGACAAACGCATCGATATCGCGCTGCGTTATATTTATGGCATCGGCCCGCACCATGCGAAGCTGATCCTGGAGGCGGCCGGCATCGAGCCGCAAGTCCGCGCCAACAAGCTGAGCGAGGACGAGATCAGTCGCATCGCCAACGTAATTGAGCGCGACTACACGGTCGAGGGCCAGTTGCGCCGCCAGGTGCAGCAGCACATCTCGCGACTGCGTGAGATCCGCTGCTATCGTGGCCTGCGTCACATCCGCGGGCTGCCCGCCCGTGGCCAGAGAACTCGGACCAACGCGCGAACACGCAAGGGTCCACGGAAGACGGTTGCCGGTAAGAAGGGCATCAAAGAAATGCACCGCGGTTAATTTGAGGAGCGGCTGAATTGGCCAAGTCATCGACCAAACGTCGCGGTAGGCGGAACGTTGCCAAGGGCGTTGCGCACATTAAGGCGACGTTCAACAACACCGTTATTACCATCACCGACGTCAACGGTGACACCTTGTGCTGGGCTTCGGCCGGCTCGGTGTCCCTCGGCGGCGGCGAGAAGAAATTCAGCGGCGCTCGCAAGAGTACACCGTTCGCGGCCCAGCGCGCCGCGCAGTATTGTGCGAACGAGGCCAAGAAGCACGGCGTCATCGAAGTCGACGTCCGCGTCAAGGGCCCCGGTGCCGGCCGCGAGTCGGCCATCACTGCCCTGCAAGCTGCTGGTCTCCGTATACAGACTATTGAAGATGTCACCCCGCTGCCGCACAACGGGTGTCGCCCGCGCAAGAAGCGGAGGGTTTAGTAGATGGCACGTTACACCGGCCCAGTAACCAAGCTCGCCCGTCGCGAAGGTGTCAACCTGCACCTCAAGCCCGTGCGCGACCAGACCGGCAAGCACCCGCTCGAACGCGAGTACAAGAACTACCCGCCGGGCATGCACCTTTGGCGACGCGGCAAGTCGTCCGAGTATGCCAAGCGCCTGCGCGAGAAGCAGAAGGTCAAACGCCACTACGGCGTGCTCGAACGGCAATTCCAGCGTTACTATCGTCTCGCCGAGAGTTCCACCGGGAACACCGGTTTGGCGCTGTTGCAGATTCTGGAGCGCCGGCTCGACAACGTCGTCTACAAGACACGCTTCATCGCTGGTCGCCGCGGCGCGCGACAGGCCGTCGTGCACGGCCATGTGTGCGTCAACGGCCGCAAGTGTGATCGCCCGGGTTACCTCGTGGAGGCCGGCGATCGCATCTCGATCCACAAGCGCGAGAAGTCTCAGAAGTACTCCCGGGCCCAGATGGTCCTGCTCGAAGGCGTGGCGATCCCGCCGCTCCAAAGCTGGATCCAACTCGAGGAAGGCAAACTCGAGGCCCAGGTTGTTGCGTTGCCGACCCGCGAGGACGTCCTGATCCCCGTGGAAGAGCAACTGATTGTCGAGTTTTGCTCACGTTAATGGATCACACGGTTTTTGCCGGACAGGGACACCGGGAACACTTTCGCGGGAGGCGAGCGCAGCATGCGAATTAGATGGCGTGGCCTGGAATTGCCAGCCCGTGTGGTTCGGGACCAGAACGTCAGTACCGAGCAATACGGGCGTTTCATCGTTGAACCGTTCGAGCGCGGCTTTGGCACCACGGTCGGCAACAGTCTGCGACGCATCCTGCTGTCGAGCCTCGAAGGCTCGTCTATCACGCAGGTCCGCATCGCCGGCGCCGATCACGAGTTCTGCTCACTGCCCGGCGTGCTTGAAGACGTCACTGACATTATCCTCAACATCAAGGCGATGGTCGTCGATCTCGATTCCGAGACGCCAAAGCGCATGCGTGTGGAACGCCACGAACCGGGCGAGGTCCGCGCCGGCGATTTTGATTGCGATCCGGCGATCATGGTCGTCAATCCGGACCATGTGATCGCGACGCTGACCGACGCCGTCACGTTCTCGGCCGAATTCGTCGTCGCGCGTGGCCGCGGCTACGTGCCTGCCGAGGACAACATCGACGAGAACGCCGAGGCCGGCATCATCGCCGTCGACTCGCTCTTTTCGCCGGTGACCCGCGTGCGCTATCGCACCGAGGACACGCGCGTCGGCCAGAAGGTCAACTACGACCGGCTGATTCTCGAAGTCTGGACAAAGGGCATCGTTATGCCCGAGGACGCCCTGGTCGAGGCGGCCAAGATCCTGCGCAAGCATCTCAACCCGTTCGTGCTCTATCACGAGCTGGGTGAGCAGACCGCCGCCGCCGAGAGTGACGTCGAGACCGAAGCGCCCGCGATGGACGAGACGCTGCGCCGCAAGCTTGATATGCCGGTGGCCAATCTCGAACTCTCCGTTCGCGCGAACAACTGTCTTGAGGCGGCGAAGATTGGGACCGTCGGAGAACTGGTACGCCTGAACGAAACAGAACTGCTGCAACTGCGCAGCTTTGGGCGTACCTCGCTGATCGAAGTGAAACGCAAGCTGGCGAACATGGGCCTCGGCCTGGGGATGTCGGATCCGGGACAACCGGTTATGTCCGATGGTGCCGAGGAACTCGGTTTTGGCGAAGAGCCGCCGGCATTTGATTCCTGAGGTGTGGAATGCGACACGCTGTTTTTGGTAGAAGACTAAGCCGTTCGACCTCGCACCGCCTGGCCCTGCGCCGCAACATGGTTCAGAGCCTGATCGAACACGGTGAGATTCGTACGACCATCGTGAAGGCGAAGGAGATCCGGCGGTTCGCCGAACGCGTTGTGCAACTCGCGGTTGACGCGGCCACGGCGCTCGACGCCGGCAACCGCGTGCGCGCCGTGACCCTGCGCCAGCGGGCGATCGCGCTGCTCAACGATCGGCAGATTATCGCTGCCGACCAGCGCGAGGATTACGACGCCATGAGCGATGCCAAGCGTGCTCGCGTATTGCGTTCGCGCTCCGGCCGCCGCTATCGTGCCAGCACCACCAAGCCCGGCATCAAGTTCACGTCGGAGTCGGTCATCCATCGCCTCTTCGGCGATGTCGGCCCGCGCATGATGAAGCGCAACGCCGCCCGTAACTGCGGCGGCGGCTACACCCGCATCATCAAGCTGGCGGATCGCCGGCTTGGCGACGGCGGCGAACTCGCCATCCTCCAGTTGGTCGGCGAGGATGATGTCCAACGCCCGAAGAACAGCACGAAGACCGAGCGCAAGCGCAAGACCGAGGTTCGCTACACCGCTTACGCCGGCAAGCCGATCCGCCGACGGGGTGCCAGGCGCGCGACGAAGGCCGCCA
>JAFGRR010000309.1 GCA_016935035.1 Phycisphaerae bacterium
CCCGCCCAGGCTCGGCGCCATGTTACGGGTTGTAGCTGAGTTTGTCGCGATCCCCCAGCCAGCTTTGAATCGCCGGATAGACCTGCTCCGTGGCGATCGGCGCCGCCTCGAATTCCCCGTGCCCCATCTCGTCATAGCGCAGAAACGTTTTGTCTTCCGACGAAATCACGTCGTAAAACACCGTTCGCGTGACGTCCGGATTAGCGATCCGATCGAGCCCGCCCACAATCACCAGGCTCGGCACGGTCGTCATGTGATAGTGGTCGGAATACACGTGATCCGGGCTGCCTAGACTGCTGACGAACGACCGCGTCCGCACGCACTTGCCAAGTTGCTGAAGGACCCCGGCCTTCATTTGGTCGGCGATGTACATGCGCCCACGCAGAAACACCTCGGCCCGCAGGTTCGGCACGCCCCACAGCGCCCCCGCCACCTTCAGCCCCGCCTGCACGACGAACAACTCCGCCTGGCGCCACGCGTCCGCCAACGCCGTCGGAATCTTGTTCAGGATCTCCTCACCCAGACCGCTCGGCCGCAGCCGATCCAGCGGCACCGATCCAGACGACACGATCAACGCTTCGAGCCACGTCAAACGCGACGTCAGCTCGAACATGACGTTCATGTCCGCGTCGGTCCGCCACCACTCATATGTCAGGATGGTCCAATCCAACTCGCCGTTCGCATCGTAGACCGAGTCTGGCCAGCGCATGCCGGCGGGAAACTCGACAAACACACAGCCCGCCAGCCGCTCCTGCCGCGACTCGGCCAGATCCGGATCAGCGATGATCCGCCACTCGCCCACCTGCCCAACCAGCGTCGCCCCCTGCACATACGCCGACAACACCATCGCCCCCATGCTGTTGCCGATGACAAACGGCCGGCGGCCCGTCGCCTTCGTGACGTGGTCAACCACCGCAGGCACGTCATAGACGATGTAGTGGTCCATGCTCCAGTCGTTCTGCTCGGCCGGCGGCTTACTGTATGCGTCTGGCGCCCCCAGCCCGCGAAAACTGACCAGCCAAAGGTCATAACCCGCTCGGTCCAGAATCGTCGCCAGGCTCTCGAACTGGTATTCGTCCGTGCTGACGGCCGGCAGGTCCCAGGAATCGGCGTTGGTGCCGAGCCCGTGCAGGAAGATCACGGGCGCACCGCCGACATTGGCGCGGCGTCGCACGGACACCTTCGCGCCGTCAGCAGTTTCGATGGTCACGACAGAAGTGTTGGGATCGGTTTGGTCGTCACCGCTAACGCTCTCGCCCGACGTCTCGTTCATGACGCACCCCGCTGCCAGCAGCGGAAACACGCATGCGATCGCGATAATGGCGGCGACTCGCTTCATGGCCCGCCAGCGGCCCTTCTGGGCCGCCCACCCCTATCAGGCCGGCTGCCGCACGGCGCCGCGGGCCAGCTCAACCAGCTTGTCAAACGCGGCCTCGTCCGCGATGGCGACCTCGCTGAGCATCTTGCGGTTCAGCGCGACGTTGGCCTGCTTCAAACCACCCATGAACTGGCTATACGACATGTCCCGCGCCTCGCACGCCGCGCTCACCCGAATGATCCACAACGCGCGGAACTGGCGTTTCTTGGCCCGGCGATCACGATAGGCGTACTGGCCGGCTTTTGTTACGTGCTGCTTGGCGTTGCGGAACAGCTTGGAGCGCGAGCCCCAGTAACCGCTCGCGTCGCGCAACACGCGCTTACGCCGCTGATGCGTGGCATGGCCACCTTTGACACGTGGCATTCTAAGCTCCTTCGGGCCGAGTCGAGCTCAGCCTATTCTTCGCCAAGGGCGCGCAGGACTCGCCTCGTTATGGTGTTCGACATAATCGCCGGTTTGTTCAATCGCCTACGCCGATCACCAGATTTGGCGCTCATCAGGTGGCCTTTGAACGACTTACGGTATTTGACCTTACCGCTGGCCGTCACCTTGACGCGTTTACGCATACCCTTGTGGGTCTTCATTTTGGACATCAACCGTACCTCGCTAACTGCGATAAGGGTCGAGCCGCTTACTATACTTGCCCGACGCCCTGCCGGCAACGCCCGCCAGACCGAAATTTCACCCCCAGACCCCGCTTGTGCCCTGATGAGCCTGTGCTAAAATGTTCATTCTCGGCGGTGAACCGCTGGGCTAACGTACGAACCGGCCCGCCGCAAGCTAACCTGACCGACCGATTGTCGTGTTGCAGCCCGTCGCGCCATGGTGCGTGACCCGCGCAGCGACGTGCTGCCCCCGTACCCACTAATTAACTAAGTTTGGGACCAGATGTTATGTCACAGCAGCGATTAGGTATCATCGTCGGGGGCGGTCCGGCCCCAGGAATCAACGCCGTCATCGGAGCCGCCACGATCGAGGCGATCAACCGTGGTTTCGAGGTTGTCGGGATCTATGATGGCTTCCGACACCTAGTGTCCGACAACTTCGATCCAGCCCAGCACAGCGTCCGGCTGCTGATCCCCATGGTGGCCCGCATCCACTTCGAGGGCGGCTCCATCCTGCGGACCTCACGCACCAACCTGCTCGACGAGAACCGCCTCAAGACCAGCACCAGCGTCTCGCCAGACCCCAGGAAGATGGCCTGCGTGCTGGCCAACCTGAGGCAACTCGGCGTCACCGCCCTGCTGACCATCGGCGGCGACGACACGGCCCTCAGCGCCCGGTTCATCTGCGACGCGTCGGCCGGCGAGATCCGCATTGTCCACTGCCCCAAGACCATCGATAATGACTTGCCGCTGCCGCATGGCGCCAAAACCTTTGGCTTCGCCACCGCCGGCTATATCGGCACCCAGTTGACCAAAAACCTGATGCGTGATTCGCAGACCACGGGCCGCTGGTACTTCATCTCGGCCATGGGCCGCACCGCCGGCTGGCTGGCCCAGTCCATCGCCCAGGCTGCCGGCGCCACGGTATGCCTGATCCCCGAGGAATTCGCCGACCACACCTCCATCGGCCAGTTGGCGGACGTGCTCGAGGGCGCCATCCTCAAGCGCCGCGTCCGCGGCCGCCCCGATGGTGTGGCAGTCGTCGCCGAGGGGCTCACGTACAAGCTCGGCAATCGCGAAGAGCTGGAACGCCTCCTAGGTCGCGAGGTGCCGGTTGATGCAGCAGGGCATCCACAGTTGGCCGACGTGCCGCTCGTGGACATGCTGCGCTGCGAGGTCGCCCAGCGATTCAAGGCCCGCGGCGAGAAACTCCGCATCGTGCTGCACGAGTTGGGCTACGAGCTGCGATCGGCCGACCCAACTCCGTACGACATGAGCTACTGTCGCAGCCTCGGCTGGGGCAGCATCCAGCTCTTGTTGCACGAGTCGCCGACCAGTGGTGCCGGAAAAATGGTGACGCTGGTCAACGAGAATCTCGTGCCGATGGACTTCCACGAGATGATCGATCCGCAAACGAACCGTACCTGCGTCCGCACGATCAACATTGACTCCGATAACTACCGTGTCGCGCGCGCCTACCAAATTCGGTTGGAATCCAGCGACCTTGAAGATCCCGACATGCTGGCCAAGCTGGCCGCCGAAGCCCAGATGACGCCGGAGGACTTCCGAACGCGTTACGCCC
>JAFGRR010000310.1 GCA_016935035.1 Phycisphaerae bacterium
ACTGGGACGGCCGCTTCTCGCCACGCTGGGCCCCCACCTCGTTCTTCCCGATGCTGGCGGGAGTCGCCACCCGCGAGCGTGCTGAGCGGCTCGTCCGCGAGCACCTGCTCAATGAGAAGGAGTTCTGGGGACCGTACGTCATTCCGGCCATCGCGCGCAGCGATCCGGCGTATCACGACAACGACTATTGGCGCGGCCGCATCTGGGGACCGTTCAACTATCTCACATGCGAAGGGCTGCGGCGATACCGCTTTGACGACGTGGCAACAGACCTGGCAACACGCAGTCTGAACCTGTTTATGGACAACTGGCGCCGTGACGGCGGCGTGTATGAGAATTACAACGCCGAGACCGGTGCCGGCGGCGACGTGTGGAACGCGGCCCGGCTATATCACTGGGGCGGCATGCTCGCCTTCCTGGGCCTGCAGGAGCTGATCGACGTCGAGCCCCTCGGATTTCTCCGCATCGGATCGCTGGCGTTTCCGGACAGCGGGCTTAAGAATGTCCGCGTCAGCGGCGACGATTACGAGATCCTGCTCGACACCGGGATTCACGCCCGCCGAAACGGGCAGCCGCTGATCGACTGCACGACGCGTGCCATAGTCCGACTGCCGCTAAGTGACGAGGACCAGACGCCCATTGAGGTCAGCGCCGCCGGCAGCGGGCAACTCACGGTGCATGGCGGTAGTCCCCGTCGACAGGTACGACTCAACGGCCAGACACTGATCGGGGCGACAGCCGCGGAGGACGTTGTTCAGTACGCGTGGTGATAGCCCTTCGCAATGTGAGCCAACACACACAAGGAGGCGGCGAGTGAGCCTGGGAGCGACACTGGCGAAACACCTCGACGGCACACGGGATTGGACGCTGATGCTGTTGGCGGACCTGACGGCGGAAGACTGGTCATTTCAACCCAGCGAGGGCCTGCCTCACGCGCTCTGGCTGTGCGGTCACATAGCGATTGCCCAGCACCTGCTGGTGCACGCACGCTGCCTTGGGCAACCGCTGCTCGAAGACAGCTTTGTGGCCCATTTCGCGCCTGGACAACCCGTCGCTCCGGTGGGCTCACACCCTTACCCAGTCGCTGGCGACGTCTTGAAGGCAATGGCCGACGTGCATGCCAGGACGCTGGAGGCTGTCAGCGCCATGAGCGATGCAACACTGGCCGAGCCCGCCTTCGGCAAGGACGGCGCTACGCACCCACATTACACCGACAAGTGCGGCGCCATCGTCCACAGCGCGCGCCACGAGGCCTTTCACGCCGGACAACTGGCACTGATTCGCCGCCTGCTCGGCAAGACGTTCCTGCGGTAGCACGACGCAGTTGGAGATTGATTGGATGAGCACATCGCTGCGGTTTTGGATGCCGATGGTGGCGGCCCTTTTGTTGTGGCCGTTGCTAATGGCGGCGCCGGCGTTTGCGCAGACGGAGGCGCCGGCCAGCGCCGCCCCGCCGCCCGCAGCCCAGATGAGCGCGGACAACGCCGTCGCACCGACAGCCGTCGCCGCGACTCCCAGCTGGAACAAGCAAACGGTGCGGTACGCGGCGCTGCGGGGTGGCCTGCTCGCGATTGTGGGCGCCGTGCTGATCGGCATCTGGTTAGCGCGGCGTGGTCGAATCATGCCGCTACGTGACATCGCCGGCCTGCTGGTCTTCGAAGAGGCCGTATCGCGTGCCACCGAGATGGGCCGGCCGACGTTGTTCACCTGCGGCGGTGCATGCGACCTGAAGCGCGTGCAGCTCTTCGCCTCAATGCCGCTGCTGCGGCGCGTGGCGGAGATGAGCGGCGAACTCGGCAATCGCCTGATCGTGCCCATTTGTTATCCCGAAACGATGCCCGTCCACATCAACACGATGAAGGACGGTTTCGCCGACGCCGGCACCATCGAGGCTTTTCGCCCCGACGACGTGCGTTTCTTCCCGGGCGGGCAGTTCTTCTTCGCGATCGCGTCGATGGGCTGGATGCTGGAAGAGCGGCCGGCAACGTGCTTCTACTTCGGCTACTGGGAGGCGGACTCGCTGCTGTTCGCCGAGACGGGCCAGACGATAAACGCCATGCAGATCGCCGGCACCGACCAGCTTTATCAGGTCCCGTTCTTCGTGGCCTCGTGCGATTACACAATCATCGGCGAGGAGTTCTGGGCCGCCTCGGCCAAGCTCAGCCAGGATCCACATCTGCTCGGCAGCCTCGGCGCACAGGACGTGTTCAAGGTCGGTGTGCTGGTGCTGATCGTCGGCGGCGCACTGCTGTGCTCGTCACCATTCGTGACCCGGGCCGTGGAACAGATTCAGGCCATCCTCAAGTAGGTTCTACTGATGCGACAACGACTTATCTGGCTCATGATCATCCTGGGAGCGGCGTTCTACATCTTCGCCTTCCTGATCGGCGACGACACGCCGGCGGGCGAAGCACTGCACCTGACCAGTATTCGCACGCAGATGTCAACCGGCGCCAGCGTACTGTTCACCATGGCGATCGGCCTCGGCATCATCAACCTGGGCTACGTCCACGGCACGAACATCCTGAAACGCCGGAAAAACTGGCTCTTTTCAATCGTGGTCTTCGTCACCTTCGGGCTGGTGCTGACCGCCCTGCTCTGGCAATACAACATCAACGCCAAACGCAACGCGCTGGAGGGCCGGACGGCCGCCGCCGTCGAGAAGTACGAGGCCGCGTTCGCACTCGAGGGGGCGGTGGCGCGCGACGAGGCGCTCCGCGCGCTGACCGACGAGGAGCGTGACCTCGCGACGCAGTGGTACGACTACAAGACCGCCTATCACTTCATGCCGCGCACCTTCTACCTCGACAACATGCTCTCGCCGCTGGCCGCGACCGTCATGTCGCTGCTCGGCTTCTACATCACATACGCGGCTTACCGCGCGTTTCGTATCCGCTCGGTCGAGGCATCCGTGATGATGATCTCGGCCGCGATCGTGATCCTTGGCAGCGACGCCATCGGCGGCCTGATCAGCGAGCAGCTTACCTGGCTGTTCGGCGGCCGGCGGGTGGTGGACCTGCCATTGTGGGCCGAACTTGACAACGGCGTCGCGAATTCCGGCATGCAGCGTGGACTGTGGATCGGCATCTCGATCGCCTTCATCGCCGTCAACCTGCGGATTCTGCTTGGACTCGAACGCGGCCTGATCGAAGTTCGCCGCGCGGGAGACTAATCGTGCTCGATTTTGTGCGAATCCTGCGGGACCTGGATCGGCGGATCGTCTACGCCATCATGGTGGCGGTGCTGAGCGTTCCGTTCCTGTGGTCGTACAGCCTGCCCATCTACCCCGACCGTTACACCCGCGGCTTCTTCGACACCATCGAGAAGATCGCCAACGACCCGGTCGAGAAGGAGAAGGTCGTGCTGGTGCTCTCCAACTGGGGACCCGGCACGATGGGCGAGAACGAGCCGCAGTTCATCGTCGCCATGCGCCATCTCCTCCGCCGACAGCTCAAGTTTGTCTTCCTGTGTTCCATTGCCGACCCGGCTTTTCACGATGCCGCGATGGTGGCGTTCGAGCAGGCCAAGCAGCTTGAAGTCGAACGAGCCGCCCGGCTCGGCCAGCCCAAACCTCAGTGGGAATACGGCGTCGACTACATCGACTTCGGCTACAAGAACGCCCTGGTGTTTGGACCGCTGGCACGCTCGATCATCGTCAACGCGCGCGAGTTCTACGGCCAGGATCTCATCTACGGCAAGAGCCTGCTGGAAGACAGCTTCCCGATCCTCGAACGCTATCACGGCATCGAGGATGTGTCGGCGGTCACGGTGATTTCCGCCGGCGACGAATCACGCGACATCGTGGGGCTTATCAAGAGCGACTATCCGAACCTGAAAATCGCGCCCGCCACCATGGGCATCGTCGCCAATGACCTCTACCCGTACGTTAAGTCCGGGCACATGTTCGGGCTGATCAACAGTGCCCGCGCCGCCAGCGAGTACCGCGTCCTGCTCGATCCCGAGGACGCCGAAACAACAGCGCTCGACAACGCCATGAGCGCCGGTAAGACTCTCCTGCTCATCCTCGTCATCGTCGGGAATCTCGCATACCTGATTACGCGTCGCGCGCAGAAGCTAGGCAAGTTGTCAGCCGAGGAGAAGGTCCGCAAGGATCCCCTACCACCGCTCCCGAAGTCCTTCATGTGGACGCTGTTCATCGCCTTCACGGTGGTCTTCATCGGGACCGCCTTCTACGAGTACACGCAGATAAGCCACGGTCGGGCTGTCCCGCGTGAGCGCGTCGCCCGCGCGGATGAAGACCCGACCGCCGCTTACCCGGATTACGAGCGGGTCACACTGGACACGCTCAACGAGGAGACGGCGGTGGCCGCCGTCGGGCCAAACCGCGACCACACCGCCGCGATCGCGCGCACGCGTTACAGCGGACTGCTGGAGCAGCGCATCGGCGACTTCATCGCCGTTATCATGACCCTGGGGGTGTTCGCGTTCTGCCTGGGCGATAACCGCTTCTACCGCTTCATCGAGGCGATCATCATCGGCGGCTCGATGGCCTATCTGCTGGACCAGGTCAACGCGATCATCTATCCCGACTGGATCAAGCCGATCGTCGGCAGCATGACCGACCCCAACGTGCACTGGGCCAACATCTTCTGGGTCCTGCTCGCCGGCATGGGAGCGCTCTGGTACTTCACATATTCCAAGCGCTACCGCTGGCTGAACCAGATGATCGTGGCGTTCGTCATGGGGCTCGCCATCGGTCCGGAGTTTCAGAAGCAGATCAGCCTGGTGATCCCGCAGATCAGCGATTCGATTCAGCCGCTGTGGCCCTGGGCCGAGTACCAGGGCATCGTCAGCCCGCGCCTGCGCGTCGAGCACCTCTTCTTCCTGCTGTTCCTGGTGCTCTCGCTGACGTACTTCATCTTCTCGTTCCGCCCGCGCGGCAAGGCCGGCAACGGCGTCCTGACGGCCGGCCGGATCGCCATGATGGTCGGCTTTGGCGCGATGTTCGGCAATACGGTCAACACGCGTCTGTCCTGGCTGGCGCCGCGGATCGAGTTCCTCTGGCAGGATTGGCTGCAACAGCTCCTGGCGTCCTGAAGCTTCATCACACGCCCGGATGTACCAGCGCGGGCGGCCCGCGCCGCCTAACCACACTTTTCGACGTACAACCGTGCGCGCCATCGCCGCGCCCGGTCCGACGCTGTTATAATCCGGCTGGCCCGAATCTGTCGCCGGAAGGAACCGCAATGCTGCCCCGCAAGTCCAGGCACGCGGCCCATGGTGCCATCGAGAATAGCCAGCCCGACTGGCCGCGGCTGTACGAGCGTGCCACGGCGGCGCTGCGCAGTGCGTTTCAAACGCGCCGCGAACTTACACATTCACAAGTCGCCGACATCGTCTGTGGCACGCTGCCGCCGCGTTTCGGGCGGGAGTTGTCTGACCAACTGCGGCGTCGCGGCTGGCTGCTGCCACGAGCACACGTGCCCTTCGACGTGCTCGAACCGGCGAAATGCCCGGCCGCCTGGCGTGACGGCCGACGCGAGGTGGTGCGTCTGGCGCTCTTCGGCCTGCCCGGCCAGGGCCGCCCAACTGAAATTAAGCACCGCGAGGCGCTCTACCAGCAGTTGTGCGCGCAGATCAAGCGTGAATCCTGCGATCTGCCGACGCTTAACGCCGCCACCGCTCGCGCCTTGTCCCATCCCGATGCGATCGCCGATGCGACGCTGGCGGGCATGCTCCGCAGCTTCGCTGACAATCGCGAGGCCGAGTTGCACGTCGAGGCCGGCGAACGCGGCAACGGAGACGTGGACGAGTCGCAGCTTCGGACGGCCTTCAGGCAGGACAGCTCACCGACCGGTGGCGCTGACCTGGCGGACATCATCATCAACCTCGAACGCACCCGGCTAGAATTCGAGGACCACGTTCGGCAGTACGACGAACTCGCCGCCCGCACCGCGCTTAAACGCATGGCCGACCTGTGCAAACGCCACCAGGAAGTACTGAGCGACAGCACACTGCGCGACTGCAAGGCCGAGTACACCCAACTAGTCGCCCGATGCGATGAGTTTCGCGAACAGCTTGCCGCCCTGGCGGATCGCGCCGCGGAGGCCGCGGAGGCCGGTGACAGCGTCACGGCCACCTGGGCGCTGCGGCGGATGGCGGTGATACACGCCCTGCGCCCCGCCCTGCTGTCCGACGACCGCTACGCTGAACTGCGGCGGCACATCGAGGACAGCGGCGAGCAGGAGGAATACCGCGAGGCGGCGGCGCGCCTGGTGGCGCGCGAGCGGGCTGTCGCGGCCGACATCCGCGCGCGGGCCGTCATCATTCGGCAGTTCGACCACATAGCGCGCCGACTGCCGGCCACGGATGAGGCTTACCGCCGAGCCCAGGCCGACTTCGAGCACGCCGCCGAGGAGTTGCAGACACAGAACACCGAGTGGATCGCCAGCCTCGTGATCGAGATGGGCGCACTCGTTGAGGACATGAACGACCCGACCGGCCGGGCCCGTAACCAGGTTGACAATTTCATCGCCAGCGTGCGTGAGAGCGTTTTGCGGCTGCGACGTGAGATCACAACAATTCGCCGCCGCTTGGCCAACAAGCCCTCGTCCTGAGGCTCATCACCGCATAACGGTGCTTGCATACCGCGTGCCAGACCAGCACAATGACACTTGAGATGGCAGACAGCCTGTCCGACATTCCGAGCCCCCAGTCCACGCCCAGGCCCGCCGAGGATGCGCCCTCGTCGACGATCAACCGCCTGCTGACCGGCCGGCGTCTGTCGTGGTACACGAAGGCCAAGTTCCTGCTGGTCCGAGCGTTCCTGCGAACCTGGGTGCACCTGTTCGGACTGACCGGGCTTTACTGGTTCGGCAGTGTCTTCGCCACGATCGAGTTCCTGATTAACCGCGGTCGGCGCAAACGCTATCGGCGCGTCCTGGCCACGGTGTTTCCCGAGGGCCTGCGCAAGGCACGCGAGCTGCGCATCATCCGCAGTTACTTCCGCCGCACACGCTGCGACAAACTCTTCTACCTGATCTACGACCAACTCCCGCGCAACAAGGTGCTCAGCCGCATCCGGTTTCACGGCCGGGATGAACTGGACAAGGCGCTGGCCCGTGGCAGCGGCGTCTACCTCGCCATGAGCCACCACGGATCGCACCATGTGCTGGGCATGTTGCTGAGCCTGCTGGGCTATCGACTGACGGGCATCCGCGATCGCAACGAGGGCGCCATCCGCAGCTACATCCAGCAGACGATCGGCCCGAAGCACCCCGAGTTCAACGCCATCCAGATGCTGTTTGCCGATGATTTTCCACGCGTGATCTTCCGCTGCTTCCGCGAGAATCGGTTGGTGATCAGCGCCCTGGATGTGAACCGCGACCGCGGCCTGAATCTGAAGACCTGCCCGGTGAAGATCTTCGGCGAGACGCGCGAGTTTCTGACCGGACCGATGCAGATCGCTACGCGCTGCCGGGCGACGGTCGTGCCGGCGTTTCTGGTTTCGCGTCCCGACTATTACTACCGTGTCATGATCGGCTCGCCGCTGTACGTCCACGGCGAGCGTGACGAGAACGGCAACGTCCCCGAGTTGAACGACCTGGTCCAGCGTTACGCCGACGCCGTCGCCGCCCACATCCGCGCCTATCCAGATCACCTGAGCCGCGTCTAGCATACGGTGGCGGAACGTAGCGGCCGCCGTCCCGCCGCCCGTTTTCGTCGTTGCATTGTAGCGTCGGCCCCCGCGGCCGACGTAGGACGCCACACGCTCTCCGCGGCAGCGCCGGCAGGCCAATGTAGCGGCCGACGGGACGGCGGCCGCTACATGGGGTGGCAACGCTGCCGCGTAAACGGCCTTGGTGATCTACGTCGGCCGCGGGGGGCCGACGCTACGGTCGTTCCCTGCGTCCCTACTCAGTCCCCGGCTGTCGGCTTGTTGCCGCGGGGTGGCAGTTGCCCTAGAATCCCGGTCTATTGTGCTTTGCGGAATCGCCGGGCGTTGTGGATGCGTCGCGGCATGGGGATTTTGTATCGTCGCTCGGGAGCGGCGCGAGAGCGCGACTGAATCGCGAGGCAGCGGATTTGAAATTCGTTCTGATCGACCGTATTAGTGAGTTCGAGCCCGGCCGGCGGATTGTGGCTCACAAGGCCGTTTCGCTCGCTGAGGAGTACCTGGGCGACCATTTCCCGACCTTTCCGGTGCTCCCAGGGGTGCTGATGGTTGAGGCCATGGTGCAGGCCTCAGCCTGGATCGTCAGGGAGAAGCTAGATTTCGAGGTCGGAGTGGTCGTGCTCAAGGAAGCCCGCAACGTCACCTACAAGAGCTTCCTGGTGCCCGGCGAAGTACTCACGGTCGAGTCGATCTGCAAGGAGATTACTCCGGCGCAGAGCATTTTCGTGGCCAGTGGGACCACCCAGGATCGCCCAGTCGTCAAGGCCAAGCTGGTGCTTAGCCACCTGCGGCTGGCCGACCTCGACCCCGGGTTGGAGGAGACCGACGCGCGATTGCGGTCGCAGCAACGCGCCATGTTCAACCGGCTCTGGCACGTGGGACGCACCGCCGGTGCCACGGTTGGTTAAGCAGGAGACTACGGCGCAGCCGAGTGGAGGTGAACATAAATGCCGTCGATGACCAAGGATGAGATTCTGGAGAAGGTGAAGGAGACCCTCGTCGATGCTCTGAGCGTCGAGGAAGATGAGGTCACCGAGGATGCGACGCTGACGGGTGATCTCGGGGCCGAGTCCATCGACTTTCTCGACATCGTTTTCCGGCTCGAGAAGACCTTCAACATCAAGATCCCGCAGGAAGAGCTGATCCCGCGCGACATTCTGAGCAACCCCGACTACGTCGAGGATCGCAAGCTCAACGCACGCGGGCTGGCCGCCCTCAAGAAGGGCATGCCGCACGCCGACCTGGCCGAGTTCGAGCAGGACCCCGACATAGACAAGATCTCCGACGTCTTCACCGTCGGTACCATCGTGCGCTTCGTCGAGACGAAGCTCGCCGCCGCAAGTTAGAGGCATTCAGTGCGCTGGATCTGGATCGATCGGTTTGAGGTTTTTGAATCTGGCCGGCGGGCCGTGGCCGTCAAGAACGTCACGCTCGCCGAGGACCACTTGCACGATCACTTTCCAGGCTTTCCGATCATGCCCGCGAGCATCATGATCGAGGGCATGGCGCAGACCGCCGGCATCCTGGTCGGCGAGGCCCGC
>JAFGRR010000311.1 GCA_016935035.1 Phycisphaerae bacterium
GCGACGCCGAGCAGGTAAGCAAATTCATAAATCAGATAGTTCTTGGTCAGCAGCATGACGACGGTTAGCCAGACCATGACGCTGCACAGGTGCAGGGGGAGCATCTCCTGGATGGTCCAATCGCCAACGGCGATCCGCCAGATGTGCCAGGAGGATTCAGCGATGGTCAGCAGGAGCGCCAGCCCCCAGCGGATGGCCGTGCGGGCGCGGGGCGAAGCGCGTTTCCCGAAATACAACAGCGCCGCAATCGCCAACGCGATCACCCCCAGGGCGATCAGATGTCCTGTCCCAAACAGTTCGAAAGGCGCGCCTTGCCAATCTTTAGCGAAAATGTCTCCCATAAAAAAATCTCCTTCAAATAAGTGTTGGAACGCTTCAACGTTCGAACGTTGGGACGTTGGAGCGCCGGCAATGATGCCAGGGTGTATTTTACACTGTAACTGTAATTTTGGGTTTAAAACATGCCCGGCCCAGAGAAAACTCTCTGGGCCGGGGCTTGAGCGGCGCTTCTCGAAGTGCTCTGGATGTGCTACGGCGCGGTCGGGGCGGCGGTGGGTTCGACGGGCGTCTCCAGGAAGTCCGCGCGGACGTTTTCGGTCAGCGTCTTGACGCTGTAGGCGGGCACGGCAGCGTAGTAGTCCGACCCGGAATACTTGGCGGCGTAGGTGGTGTCGTCGGTCTGCGCGCCGATGAGCATCGTGTAGGTTGCGTCGGCGGTCTTGAGCGTGATCGTCGCCAGCGGCGCGTCCAGCCCGTATTCCGGCTTGGCCGTCTTGCCGAGCGGGTGGGTCATGGCGATGCGGCTCACGCGCCCCACGATGCCGCTGGCTTTGCCGGGGGATGAGGTCTCGTCGGCGGCCAGGTCGGCCAGTTGCCACTCTTCGCCGGATTTGACCAGCGTGAACGTCCCGTTGGCGTTCTGCAAAACCACTTCCGTCAGCGACGTTTCATCCACCTGGCAGTAGGTAGTGTCAATCCACGAGCTGATGGTCGTGTTGACTTCCCAGGTCGTAAGCTCGGCCGTCATGTACGTCTCGGTCTGGCCGTCAACCCGGAAGTGGGTGGCGGTGTAGCGGGGCGCGGAGCCGAGATAGAGGGTGTAGGTTTTGCCGTCGCGCATCGCGATCTCAAGACGCCGCACGAAGTCGTCCCCGGCCACCTGCAACTGCTTGTGGCTCGCGGCAGTCTGCGCCACCAGGCTCGCGTCGGTGAGCTTGGGCAGCTTTTCCAACAGGGTGGTGACGGTGGCGTCTTGCACGGGGTAGGCATCGGATTCGGCCAGGCCCCACACGTCGCCTTCTTTCTGCATTTTTATAGTATTTTTCTGGTCGTCCGTGATCGTCAGGGCCACGATGTCCTCAACCTTGAGGTCGGGGAAGATAGCCTGACCGGTTCCGCCGGTCGTCTGGCGCGGCCAGAGCAGCACCGCGCTCAGGACGATCTGGACGATCAGGATGGCAGCTAAAACTTGTTGATGGCGTTTCATCGCTTACTCCTTCAAATTCTCGGTTGGGATGAGTTCCAACGGTTCTTCGTTGTGGCGGGACATGTGAGACACGACGCCGATCACCACCAGGGAGATGAGGGCCAGGGCGAGGTTCAGGTAGACCCAGAACGATTCTTGCCCCTCTTTGACGGTGAGCAACCGCGCGCTGGCGCCACGGGTGCGGATGTTGAGCAGGTCCAGGTCTTCGGTGGCCCAGGCCACGGTGTTCTGCATCATCTTGAGCGTGTTGAGATACCGGTCGCCGCTGAGCGTGGTTGAGATCTCGAAGACGATGTCGTCCAGGAATTCCAGGCTGCCGACGACGATGAGCCGCGCGGTCTCCGGCGACGATTCGATGACGCCGGTGGCGGTTGTCGCCGCAGCTTCGGGCGTCGGCGTCGCGTCGGGGGTGGTCGGGCCTTCGGTGGCCTCAAACGGCGAGGCTTTGCCCTTGAAGTAGCTCTCGAATACGCCCTGGATGGCGACGGCTACGGTGTACGTCTGCTGCGTAGCGCCGATGGGGAAGCCGTACTCCGGGTATTGCGTCGTGTCCGGCTGGATGTTGCCGTCGGTCACGGTCCAGGCCTGATCGCTGGAGTGAAGCAGCGGCGTGACCGTGCGGGCCGCATTCTTGGCGGCGTCCACAACGACCGGCGACGCCCAGTTCACGGTCATTGCCGGGAGGTTGGCGAGGACGGGATGATTTTCCGCCATCCCATCCGACTGGATGTCTAGGAAGAAGGGATAGTTGAGCGCCTGGTATTCCTGCACCTGGAAAGCGCCCACCTGGCGCATGACGGGCATGGGGAACGGCTCGTTCTGCGGGTCGAGGATCAGGGACGGTTCCACCGTGACGCCGTAGTGTTCCAACATCGGCTGCAACGATTCGGCCAGTTGCCGGACGGCCAGGCTGCCGGTGTATTGGTCGAGCGTGAGCGCGTAATTCCCGGCGGCCACCATCACCACGCCGCCGCGCATCAAGTATTGATCCACCGTGTAGCGCATCTTGTCGTCGAGATTCTCCGGGCCGACGAGGATCAGGATGCTGACGTCGGCGTCCACGTTGCCGGTGCTCAGGTCAACCGTGCGCACCTCGTATTCCTGCCCCAGCGCCTCGCGGACGTAGTTCCAGGAGGACAGCGGTTCCTGCGTCTGCCCGTACATATCCGTTGTCGGCGTGCTCGGCGGCGTCCACAGCCCCACAACTTGCAGGAAGCCCGTCGCGGAGCGCTTGAGCGCCGATTCGATGGCTGTGCGCACGTCGCTTTCGCTCAATGTGCCGGAAGGATAGATCGCCTGGCCCTTGTCGCCGACCTGCAACAGCATGTGCAGGTAGTACACGTCGTTTGAAAACAGCGATACGGCGTAGGGCTGAATCTTGTAGGTGTCGTAAAGCTGTTGCGGCGTGATGGGGCTGTCGGCGGCGGTGGGGTCAACGATGCTGTAGGTGAACTTGCCGTTGGCGCGATCCGCGATCTCCTGCACGACTTTCTCGATGGTCGCGGGCGCTTCGGCCAGCTCGGCGGGCAGCGTGTTGGGGGTCAGGTAGACGGTCAACGCCACCGGCTCGTTGAACGAAGCCAGCACCGTGTCCAGGTTTTGGAAGCCATACACTACCTTTTTGATGGTACGGGTCAGGTCGTATTCCAGATTTTGCAGCACCACATCAAACGTGCCGTCGCTGTTGTTCTCGACATTGATCAAGTCCTGGAAAGAGAGCGTGGTGCTCTGATCGCCATACTGGATCAAAATGTCGAAGTACGAGTTGATGATCGAGGCTTCGTAGCGCCCCGACACCTGGAAGGGGGTCGGCTGGATGCCGTAGATTTGGGCGGCTTCGGCCTCTTTGTCGGGGTCGGCAGCCGGGTCAATGATGTCCACCTGAACCCTGCCGCCTCCGGCGTTCTCGTATTCCATCAACATATCCTGCACGATGGGGGCCAGCGGCGCGAGTTTGGGGTGCGTCTTCTCGCTGAAGTACCCCCGGATGATCAGCGGTTCTTGCAGGCCGCCGAGCAGCTCGCGGGTGGTGCGGGAGAGCGTGTACTCGTGATACTGCGTCATATCCACGCGCAGGCCGCGCAGGGGATACGCCCACACGTTGGCGACGATCAGGTTCAGGATGACCAGGATCGCGGTGATGCTGATGCTCTGCTTGACGAACCACGACGCCGTGAGCGTGCTCCAGCGCTTGGTTTTGAGCGCGAGCACGTTGAGCGTGAGGAAAACCCCGGTCAGCGCGAGGTAGTACAGCAGGTCGCGCAGGTCAATGACGCCGCGCTGGATGCTGTCGAAGCGGCTGCCCGCGCCGATGGCGCGCAGGACGTTCCCCAACGTGTTCCCGGTGAAATCGGTCATCGCGCTTGAGCCGACAAGCTGGAAGATGGCGCAGAGGGTGATGGTGGAGATCAGCGCGACGATCTGGTTGTCGGTGAGCGACGAGACGAACAGGCCGATGGCGGCATACGCGGCGGCCAGCAGCAGCGTCGCCAGGTAGCCCCCGATGACCGGCCCCCAGTCCAGATTGCCGAGCACCTCGACGGTGATGGGCAGGAAGAGCGTCAGCGCCAGGGCGAAGGCCACGAGCGCGAGCACGGCCAGGAACTTCCCGATGACCAGGTAAACGGTGGAGACCGGCAGGGTCAGCAGGATTTCCATCGTGCCGGAGCGTTGCTCCTCGCTCCACTGGCGCATCGTCAGCGCGGAGGTCAGCAGGATCATCAGGACGGGCGCCCAGTGGAAGAGGGGCCGCACGTCGGCGATGCCGCGCACGAAGAAGGTGTCCACCCAGAAGAACGAGATGATGGTGGTGAACAGGAAGACGCCGATGAAAATAAAGGCGATGGGCGAGCTAAAATAGCTGCGCAATTCTTTGCGGGCGATACTCAGGGCCTGTTTCATGCGGCCACCTCCCCGGCGGTTGCCAATTCATTGAAGACCATTTCCAGCGTGCGCGTGTCGCGGCGCAGCTCGCGGACGGGCCACTCGTGGGCGCGCGCCAGGTCGTAGATGGCCGGGCCGAGCGCGCCGCCGGTTTCCGGCTGCCCGAAGATGCGATACGCGGGGAAACCGTCCGTGCTGGTGAACGGCTCCACGTCGCTGGCCTGTTCCAGCTCGCGCAGCGCGCCCACGACGTCTGACCGGGCTTCTCCCAGCACCAGGACCGCGTTGGTCGTCGCCGCCAGTTCCGCGAGGCGCGCGTCGGCCTTGATCTGGCCGTTGATGAGGATGATCGCCCGGTCACAGAGCGCCTCCACTTCCGACAGAATGTGCGTCGAGAAGAGGATCGTGCTGTGGTGCGACAGGCGGCGGATCAGGTGGCGGATCTCGACGATCTGCGTCGGATCGAGACCCACCGTCGGCTCGTCGAGGATGAGCAGTTTGGGCTTGTGCAGGATAGCCTGCGCCAATCCCACGCGCTGGCGGAAGCCCTTGCTCA